>NZ_JBEXSZ010000257.1:0-5213 GCF_040613865.1 Streptomyces sp. NPDC006197
CGGCTCGCCGCGTATGTGGTCACCAGCCACCAGACGGACTTCGAGGAGATCCGCCGGCATGTGGCGGACCGGCTGCCCGAGCATCTCGTCCCCACGCATGTCGTCGTTCTGGAGCGTCTGCCGCTGACTCCCAACGGGAAGGTCGACAAGCGCGCTCTGCCCGAGCCGGTCCCCGTCGCCTCCACCGGCCGTGCCCCGCGCACCCCGCTGGAGGAGACCCTGCTCGCCCTCTTCGCCCGCACCCTCGACACCACCGCCGACCTCACCGTCGACGACGACTTCTTCCACCACGGCGGCCACTCCCTCCTGGGTGCCCGTCTCACCAACCACATCGCCGGGGCCCTCGACGTCCGGCTCACCATCCGCGACGTCTTCCAGTACCCCACCCCCGCCCGGCTCGCCGAGCACATCGAATCCCTGAAGGCCGCACCGACGAGGAAGGCCCGTCCCGCCCTCCGGCGCCGCGCCAGGACCGAGGCGGTCACGACCGAGACCGCCACCGAGACCGCCACCATCACAGAACGGATCAGCTGATGAACACCTCCCCGACCCCCGCCCCCGAGGACGTCGTCTGGGACCTGCCGGGCGACCTGCCGCACCGCCTGTCGCTGCTCGTGCTCCCGCACGCCGGAGGCAACGCGCACGCGTACAGCGCCTGGCGCGAGCACCTCCCGGCCGACGTGCGGCTGCTCATCGGCCAGTACCCGGGGCGCGGCGCCCGCTTCAGCGAGGACCTGCCCGAGTCCGTCGACGACCTGGCGCTGCCCGTGATCGACGCGCTCCCCGCGGACACCGGTGACCTGGTGGTGCTCGGGCACAGCATGGGCTCCCTGGTCGCCTTCGAGGTGACCCGCGCCCTGCAGGCCGTCGGCCGCACCCCGCAGGGCCTGATCGCCTCCGCCTGCCGGGCGCCGGTGCTGCCCAACCAGTGCCCGGTGCACCCGGAGCGGCTGGACGACGACCAGCTGGTCGCGGCCATCAAGGAGCGCGGCGGCACCGACGACGGCATCCTCGACGACGAGGAGCTCCGCGAGATCGTCCTGCCGTCCATCCGCGCGGACTTCGCCATCGACGACGCCTACCGGTGCACCGCCCCGGACGTACGGCTCGACTGCCGGGTCGCGGTGTTCGGCGGGGACGCCGACCCGATCGTCCCGGTCGACATGCTCGACGGCTGGTCCCTGGTGGCCGGCCACCAGGTGGTGCCCGAGGTGCTGACCGGCGACCACTTCTACTTCCAGCAGGACCTGCCCGGCTTCTTCGCCCGTCTGAACCCGGCCCTGGAGACCCTGCGCGCCTCCGCTCCCAGCAACGCCTGATCGACCGTCAACTTCCCTCCTTTCTAAGGGATCACGAGGAGACCACCATGACCACGTACGCCCAGAGCCCGGCCACCGCCGGCATCGCCGTCGTCCGGGAGCCCGGCAAGCCGGCCCTCGTCGAGACGCCCGCCTTCGACACCATGGCGGAGGCCACCACCTGGCTGTCGGCCCGGCTCCCCGCCATCCAGGCCGAACTGCACCGCTCCGGCGCGGTCATGCTGCGCGGGCTTCCGGTGACGGACGCGGCGACGTTCGCCGAGGCCCGTGACGCGCTGATCGCCCAGCGTGCCGGGTACAAGGAGAAGGCCACCCCCCGCACGGACTTCGGCGAAGGGGTGTTCTCCTCCACCGACCTGCCGGCCGCCCAGCCGATCCGCCTGCACAACGAGAACAGCTACACCCTGGACTTCCCCGGCGTGCTGCTCTTCGGCTGCGTCACCGCCCCCGAGACCGGCGGCGCGACCACCGTCGGCGACATGCGCCGGGCGCTCGCCATGCTGCCGCGGGACCTGGTCGCCCGGTTCGCCGAGGCCGGCTGGCTGCTCGTGCGCAACTACTCCGACCTGGCGGGCATGCCCTGGCGCAAGGCCTTCTCGTCGGAGGAGCCGGCGGGCGCCGAGGAGTACTGCGACGCCCACGCGATCGGCTACGAATGGCTCGACGAGGACACCCTGCGCACCCGTCAGCGCCGCTCCGCGATCATCACCCACCCGGTGACCGGCGAGCGGTCCTGGTTCAACCACTTCGCCTTCTGGAACGCCCGCAGCCTCGACGAGGACGTCCGCGAGGTCCTCACCGACACGTTCGGCGCGGACGGCCTGCCCTTCGACACCCGACTGGGCGACGGCACCGCCCTCACCGACGCCGAGGTGGACGCGATCAACGACGTGTACCAGGCGGTCACGCTGCGGGAGAGCTGGCAGGCCGGCGACCTGATGCTCGTCGACAACATCCTCTGCGCGCACGGCCGGGAGTCGTACACCGGAGACCGGAAGATCCTCGTCGCCATGGGCGAGCCGGTTCGGCTCTCCGACTGCTCCCCGACCACCGCCCCCTCCACCACCCCGTACGGAAGGTGAGCCCCGCCATGACCGCCGTCCTCCCCGAGCGCTCCACCGCCCCGGCTGCCCCGGTTCCCTCCTCCCCGGGCGCCTGCGCCTGCGGCACCTGCGCCGCCGCCGGTACCGGCGCGGCCGACCTGCTCGCCCGGCTCGCCACCGCCCCCGGCGGACGCACCGCCGTCGTCGCCGGCGACGACCGCCTCACCTTCGACGAGCTGCGCGCCGAGGCCGCCGTGATCGCCGCCCGGCTCGCCGCCCTCGGCATCGGCCCGGAGAGCGTCGTGGCGCTCTGCCTGCCCCGGGGCGCCGCCCTGGTGACCGCGATCATCGGCACGCTCACCGCCGGCGCCGCCTACCTGCCGGTCGACCCGGCGCTGCCCGCCGACCGCCGCCGCTACCTCGTCGAGGACTCCGGCGCCGACCTGGTGGTCGTGGACGGCGGGGACGTCTCCCCGGCGCCCGGCGCCCGCGCCGTGACGGTCGCCGAACTGACGGCCACCCCGAGCGGCGGCCCGGCCCCGTACGCGCCGGTCCCCGTCACCGCGGACACCCTGGCCTACGTCATCTACACCTCCGGCTCCACCGGCCGCCCGAAGGGCG
Organism: Streptomyces sp. NPDC006197; assembly: GCF_040613865.1. NCBI lineage: Bacteria > Bacillati > Actinomycetota > Actinomycetes > Kitasatosporales > Streptomycetaceae > Streptomyces > Streptomyces sp. NPDC006197. Next base: position 2,984 of record NZ_JBEXSZ010000257.1, read on the forward strand.
TGGAGATCGGCCGAGGCGCAGCCTCCCTGCTGCTGGGGGAGCTGGAGGCGGCGGGCGCCGCCACCGGCGAGGGGGGCAGGGTCGGCTGGAACGCCTCGCCGTCGTTCGACGCCTCCGTGCAGCAGTGGACGCGGCTCTGCCGCGGCGACACCCTCGTCATGATCGACGAGGAGACCCGCCGCGACCCGTCCCTGCTCGCCGCCTTCGTCGACGAGCAGGCCCTCACCGACCTGGACATCACCCCCTCGCACGCCGACCCCCTCCTCGACCTGCTCACCGAGGACGGCGGCCCGCGCCCGCTGACCCTCCTCGTCGGCGGCGAGGCGATCAGCCCGGCGCTGTGGGACAGGTTCGTCGCCGCCCACCGCTCCGGACTGCTGCGCGCGCTCAACGTGTACGGGCCGACGGAGTGCACCGTCGACTCCACCGCCGGCTGGATCGACGGACCGGGGGAGCCGCACATCGGCGCCGTCCTGCCGGGGCTCCGGATGCGCCTGCTCGACGAGAAGCTCGTCCCGGTCGGGCCGGGGGAGTCCGGCGAGCTGTACCTCGCGGGCCCGCGCGTGGGCCGTGGCTACCGGCGCCGGCCCGGACTGACGGCGGAGCGGTTCGTCGCCGACGTCTCCGAAGACGCCTCCGGTGGACGGATGTACCGCACCGGCGACCGCTGCCGGCTGCTGCCCGACGGCCGGCTCGTCTACCTCGGCCGCGCCGACGGCCAGGTCAAGCTGCGCGGACACCGCATCGAACTCCCGGAGATCGAGGCCGCCCTCACCCGGGTCGACGGGGTCGCCGAGGCGGCCGTGATCCTCGGCGAGGACGCCGGCGGCACCGCCTGCCTGATCGCCTACCACCGTGGCGGGGACGCCGCCGTCCTGCGTGCCGCGCTCGCGGACGGCCTGCCCGCGTACATGGTGCCGAGCGCGTTCGTCGCGGTGGACCGCTTCGCCACGACGCCCAGCGGCAAGCTCGACCGGTCCGTCCTGCCCGCCCGCCTCGAAGCCCCGGCGGAGACGGAGCCCGAGGCCGCCGGCGCCGACGGCCTGGACGGCCGGGCCGAAGAGCTGATCGCCCGCGTGTGGACGCAGGTCCTCGGCGCCGCGTCGATCGGCCCGGACGACAACTTCTTCAAGCTCGGCGGCCATTCCCTGCTCGCCATCAAGCTGGTCTCCCGCGTGCGGGCCGAGCTGTCCGTGGCGCTCCCGGTCAAGGCCGTGTACGCCCACCCGCGGCTGCGCGACCTCGCCGCCCACATCGAGGAGCTGCTGGCCGCACAGGATGCCTGACCGCGGACCGTCCCCGCGGTCCCTCTCGGCACCGCGGTCCGTCCCGCCCCCGCGGTCCCTGTCACCGGTCCACCCGCCCGCCCCGCCACTCACGAGGAGCAGCAACCGTGATCCCCCTGTCCTATGCCCAGCGCCGCCTGTGGTTCCTGAACCGGTTGGAGGGTTCCTCCCCGGCCTACAACGCGCCCGTGGTGCTCCGGCTGGGATCGGTGCCCGACCCGGTCGTGCTCCGGGCAGCCGTACGGGACGTGGTGGAGCGTCACGAGGTGCTCCGGACCGTGTACCCGGCCCTGGACGAGGAGCCGTACCAGAAGATCCTCGACGACGCCGACGTGCGCTTCGAGGTGGAGGAGTGCGGCGCGGGCGAGGACGTGGCGGCCCGGACGACGGCGTTCGCCCGGCTCCCCGTGGACGTGACGCGCGAACTGCCGCTCCGGGCGAGGCTGTTCAAGGTCGACGACGGGACGGCCGTTCTGGTGCTCCTCGTGCACCACATCGCCACGGACGGCTGGTCGGTGGGCTGCCTGCTCGCCGATCTCGACGCTGCCTACCGGGCCCGCGCCGAGGGTCGTGCACCCGACCGGGAGCCGCTGCCCGTCCAGTACGCGGACTACGCCCTGTGGCAGCGGGACATGCTCGGGGACCCCGAGGACCCCGACAGCACCGCGCACGAGCAGCTCGCCCACTGGCGGAAGGCCCTGGACGGCATACCGGCCGAGACGCGCCTGCCCGCCGACCGGCCCCGGCCCACGGAGCCCAGCCACCGGGGAGCGGTGGTCTCGGCGGAGCTGGACCCCGGCGTCCACCGCGCCCTCGCCTCCCTCGCGCGCTCCCGTCGGGGCACGTTCTTCCTGGTGGCCCGGGCCGCCCTGGCCCTCGCCCTGCGGGCGGCGGGCGCGGGCGAGGACGTGGTCGTCGGCACGGCGGTGGCGGGCCGGCCCGAG
>NZ_JBEXSZ010000258.1:0-5193 GCF_040613865.1 Streptomyces sp. NPDC006197
ACTTTGTGCGCCGCCGCTCGGGGTACGGGTCCAGGCGCGGAACGCGGAGGCGCCGCTAGGGGCGCCGTCCCGTGTGCCCACCCGTCCCGCCCCAGCGGGACGATTGCCCACACGGGGGGGGTGGGCGGGGGCACCGCCCCGCAGGCGCGCGCCCGCACGGGGCGCACCGTCAGGTGCGGTCGTACTCCTCCGTCAGCTCGCGGCAGCGCTTGACGTCTCCCGCCATCGCCTGGAGCAGATCGTCCAGGGTGTCGAACTTGAGCATGCCCCGCACGTACGCCAGGAAGTCCACGGCCACGTGCAGCCCGTACAGGTCGAGCCCCTCGCGGTCGATCGCGTACGCCTCGACCGTCCGCTCCGTACCGTCGAACTGCGGGTTCGTGCCGACCGAGATCGCCGCCGGCATCCGCTCCCCCGCCGCCGTCAGCCAGCCCGCGTAGACGCCGTCCGCCGGGATCGCCGTGTGCGGCAGGGTCTCGACGTTGGCCGTCGGGAAGCCGAGCTCGCGGCCGCGCTGCGCACCGCGGACGACGACGCCCTCGACCCGGTGCGGACGCCCGAGGATCTCGGCGGCCCCCACCATGTCGCCCTCGGCGACGAGGCGGCGGGTGAGGGTGGAGGAGAAGGGCTCACCGCCGCCGGCGGCCCCGCTGACGTACAGGTCGATGACCTCGACCTCGTAGTCGTACGTGGCGCCGAGCTCGGTCAGGAAGGCGACGTTGCCGGCGGCCCGGTGCCCGAAGCGGAAGTTGGGGCCCTCGATGACGGCCTTCGCGTGCAGCTTGTCGACGAGCACCTTGACGATGAAGTCGGCCGGGGACAGCTGGGAGAACTCGGCGGTGAACGGCAGCACCAGCACCGCGTCCACGCCGAGCTCCGCGATCAGCTCCGCGCGCCGGTGGTGCGGGGCGAGCAGCGGCGGGTGGCTGCCGGGGCGCACGACCTCGGAGGGGTGCGGGTCGAAGGTGACGACGACGGAGGGGATTCCCAGCTCCCGGGCGCGCTCGACGGCACGCCCGATGATCAGCTGGTGTCCGCGGTGCACCCCGTCGTAGGAGCCGATGGTGACGACGCTGCGTCCCCAGTCCTGGGGGATGTCCTCCAAGCCACGCCAGCGCTGCACTGTGACCGCTCCTCGTCCGCCTGTTCGCCCTGTTCGCCTTACGCAGGTCTAAGACTGCCATGTCCACGGCCGTCGGTACGCATCGGCATGGCGGTGCCGGGGCTCCGCAGCGCCCGGACGGTCTCCGGTCCGAGCAGCGGGGCCCAGTCGGCGGGGGCGTCGACCGTCCAAGCGGCGAGGAGCGCGGCGAAGACGGGCAGGTCGCGGACGGCTCCGGCCAGGGCCCGGTCGAGCCGCCAGGCGCCTTCGGGGGTACGGACGCAGAGCGCGCCGACCCGGTGGGCGAGCTGCCGGGTGCGCGGGACGGTGCGCAGCTCCGCGCCCTCCGCAGCAGCCCGCAGGAGCGCCTCCAGGACGGCGAGCTCCCCGGCCTCCGCCTCGTACCGCTCGTGTTCCAGGAGTACGTCGAGCAGCTCGGCCCGCAGATGGCGGGAGGCCCCGGTGCCGGGGGCGGCGAGGACGGGGGCGAGGGCGCGCCGCAGCGGCGCGGGGCGGCCCCGGATGAGGCCCTTGACCAGCGGGAAGAGGACCGCCCTGGCCACCGGCCCGTCCTCGAGGCGGCGGTCGACGAAGGCGGCGACGAGGGGGGCGCCGTCGGGGCGGTGGGCGGCGTAGTCGCGGACGAGGGCGGCGATCCGGCGGGCGAGGGCAGGCGTGTCGACCTCCGCGAGGGCCCGCAGGGCGGCGGCCGGTGCCTCGCCGGTGCCCTGCAGCCGGGTCCGGAAGGCGGCGAGGACCTCCTCGGGGTGGGTCGCGAGGGCCTCGGCGAGGGCGGCCGCGGGCACCTGGGGTTCGGCGAGGGCGCGGGGCAGGTGGCGGGGGCGGCTGTGCGGGTCGCGGACGAGGAGGCCGAGGGCGGCGCCGTGCAGGGCCTGGTCGCCGGGGCGGGCGAGCAGGGCGAGGGCGGCGTAGCGGAGGAGCTCGCGGTCGGCGGAGGTGGTGACGTGCCGGGCGACCAGGTGTCCGTACGCGGCGGCCGCGACGCGCCGCTCCGGGCGCCCGTCGTCGTGGGCCCAGCGGTCGACGGCCCGGCAGAGCGCGGAGGGCTCGTCCTCGGTGAGCGCGGCGAGGAGGCCGTCGGCGAGGGGGTGGGCGGTGGCGACGAGCGCCTCGCAGAGGTCGTCGACGGCGAGCCCGCGGTGGGCGTGCAGGAGGGCCTGGGCGGCGGTGGCGACGGTGGGGTGGTCGTCGCCGAGCCAGCGGCAGAGGAGCGGCTGGACGCCCCGGGGGTCGGCGGCCAGCAGCGCGGCGACGGCGTCGAGGCTCCGGTCCCCGTGGGGCGGGTCGGAGGGGACGAGCCGGCGCAGCAGGTCGATCCGCTCGTCCTCGCCGAGCGGCAGGCCCAGCCAGAAGGCGGTCCCGAAGGGGGCGAAGACCGGGTGCCGGTCCGGGCGGGCCCCGATGAGGTCGGCGAGCAGCCGCAGGACGGGCAGGTACGGCCGCGGGTCCGGCAGGCGCCGCACGCTCTCCCCGAGGAGCCGCGCGGCCCACCAGGCCCCGTCCCCGGCCTGCCCGTCCCGGGCGAACCGCCCGAGCGCCTCGGCGAGCGCGGCGAGCCGCGGCCCGAGCCCGGCGGGCCCCCGCTCCCGGTGCAGCAGCAGCAAGGCCTGCAGCACGGGCCCGATCCGATGCCGGGGAACGGGCAGGGCCTCCCCGGCGACGCCCCGCTGCGACGGAACCTCGACGAGGGGGGCGGCCCCGGAGGGCAGGTCGGGGCCATCGGGCGCGCCCTGCCCGGTGGGCGTCCTGGTCCCGGCAGCCCCGGCAGTCCCGGCAGTCCCGGACGCGGCCGGCGCACCGGGGGCATAGGACGCGCCCCGCCCAGCGGGCACCCTGAGCGCGTCGGGCCCCCCGGCTTCGCCCCGTGCGCCGGGGCCGTCCGGGGTGCCTGGACCGGCGGGTGCCCCGGCGGTGGCCGGTCGGCCCGGGGCTCCCGTCTCGGGCGGGCGGCCGGGCCCTCCGGCCGCGTCCTCGTGGTGCCGGTGGACCAGGGCGTGCAGGGCCGTGTCCAGGTCCAGGTGGGCGGCCTGGACCCAGTCGGCGAGTTCTTCGTGGGCGAAGCGGTAGCCGGAGCCCGCGGGGACGAGCAGGCCCTCGGTGAGGACGGCCGGTGCCCAGCCCTCCCGCCAGGGGAACAGCTCCTCGAAGGAGGCCCGGTCCAGGACGCCGTGCCCGGGCCCGAGGCACCGGCGGGCCGCCTCGTGCACCCGGCCGGTCACGCGCGCGGCGAGCCTGCGGACGGCCGTCCCGCGGACGAGCGGCCGGGAGCCCGCGGCGATCCGGACGGCGGCCCGCAGGCACATCAGGTCCAGGTGGGCGGTGAAGATCTCCTCGCGCCCGGGCCGCCCCGGCACCTCCCCCGGCAGCGCCGCCCGCACCTCGGCGAGCAGCCGCAGGGCCAGCGGGTGCCGGGCGTCCGCCGCGGCGAGGTCCGCCTCCCCGATCCCGTACCCCTCGCGTACGGCACGGGCCTCCGCCTCGGAGTACGGCCCGAGGAACACGGCCGGGGGCGTTCCGCCGCCGGTCGTCGCGGTCGCGGCAGGGCCCGGACCGTCCGGTCGGCCTTCCGGGTCCGTCGCGGGCCGGTGCGGCGCACCCGGCCCCGCGTCCGCCACCGGTCGGTGCAGGGCGCCCGGGGTGTACAGGGTGCCCGCCTGTTCCCAGTGTTCCGGGCGGCAGGCGGTGATCAGGTGGGTCCCGTGGGTGCGGAGCCAGCGTTCCGTGGCCGTCGTCCAGTCGGCGAGCCGGTGGGCGAGGAGCGGGGGCATCTCCTCGGGGCCGTCGAGGACGACGAGGAGCGGGCGGCCCGCGTCCCGGGCGAGGGCGGCGGCCCGCTCCGGGGTGGCGGTCGTGGTGTTGCCGAGCGCCCCGGACGCGGCGACGATCCGGCCGGCCTGGTGGAGGGCGCGGCCGACGGCGTCGGCGAGCGAGCGGTCCTCGGCGCGCAGGTCGGCCCCGCGCAGCCGGACGGTGGGGGCGGGCGCGACGCCCCGGGCGCGCCGGGCGCAGAGCGCGGCGAGGGCGGTGGTGCGGCCGGTTCCGGGGGCGCCGACGAGGGCGAGGACGGGGGCGTCGCCGGCCGTGAAGCGGGCGAACTCGCGTACGCAGTCGGGCCGTTCGACGGGTTCGGGCCAGGGGTCGGGGTCTCGTGCGGGTCCGGTGGAGGTGGCGGTGAGTTCCAGGATCGCGGCGAGGTTGAGGTCGGGTCCGTAGGCGGGGACGGTGGCCGCGTTGCGCCGGAGCAGGGCGGTGAGGGGGCCGGCGGGCCGGAGCGGCACCGCGTATCCGGCGGCGCGGCGGTCGCCGTGCAGGGCGGTGCCGAGGACGGCGAGGACGGTGCCGGTGACGGTGTCGAGGACGGGTCCGCCGGCGGCCTGTCCGCCGCGGCGGAGCGCCTCGGCGCCCTCGGTGCCGATGGCGAGTTCGAGGGCGTCGGTGAGGGCGTGGAAGCGGTCGGCGGCGGTGTACGTGACGGTGGCGGGGCCGAGGACGCGGGCCTCGCGCCAGCCCTGGGCGGCGATCCGCACGTATGTGCCGGGCTCGATCTCGGGCCGGGTCGCGAGCGGCAGCGGGCGGCCGCCGAGCCCTTCGGTCCGTACGAGCGCGAGGCCGCTCTCGGGCAGGGGGGTGACGGCCCCGGCCTCGGCGAGGCAGGTGCGGTCGCCGGGGGCGTGCAGGACGACGCGGCTGAGCCCGTAGACGGCTTCGTGGCTGGTGACGACCGTCCCGTGGTGGTCGGCGAGGAAACCGGTGCCGCGCGGCCGGCCCGCCGGATCGCAGATCCGCACCAGCGTCGCCAGGTCCCCGCGTCCCATGGTGTCGACGGTAGGCGGCCGGTGATCGTCCGAAGGCGCCCGTCGGAGAACGCGCCCCCTGACACTCCCCCGTTCACATCGAGCGCCTCCCCGATGGGGTGAATTTCGGCGGCTCCGTGGGACAGATACTCCCCGGGGGAAACGGAGGGGGGGCCTCGGCGGAGGCGCTGATGAAGGCCGGGTCGTAGATGCCGTCGCCGCCCATGACGGGGATCTTGGCGCCGGTCTTCTTGACCTGGTCGACCTGATCGAGGC
>NZ_JBEXSZ010000259.1:0-5073 GCF_040613865.1 Streptomyces sp. NPDC006197
GACAGCGCGGCGTATCCGCGGGCGGCGAGCCGCTCGGCGTACCGGTCGGCCATCAGCTCCTTGACGCTGGTCCACGTCCCGGCCACCACGATCCCGGGCAGCGGGCCCGGGGTGTCCACGCTCTCCGGAAGGTAGAGGTTGCCGGTCAGGGTGACGCCGTCACTGTCGAAGGTGACCTTGCTCGGGTGTGTCATGAGTACTCCGATGTGGCTGTGGTGTTCAGTCGATCGACGATGCCGATGCGGGGTGGGGCGGCTGTGGCCGAAGCCTCCTCAGCGCTCTCCCTCGCTCCAGACGGTGGTCATCACCACGCCGGTGATGCGCCATCCGTCGCCCGTGCGCGCCAGGGTGAAGCGGTAGGTGCCGCCCAGCGTCCACAGGGAGTCGTCCGCCTTGCGGTGGGTGGCCTGGAAGGTGGCGGTGCACACCGCGCCGTCGCCGTCGACGGCGACGAGGTGGTTGCCGAGGAGGTGCTGGGTGGCGGTGTACGCCCCGAGGCCGGTGCGCCAGCCCTCGACGATCTGCGCCGGGGTGAGGGTGACGGGCTCGCCGCCGTTGAGGCTGGTGTAGTCCAGCAGGGTCTTGTCGGCGAACACCCCGGCCAGCGCGTCCCATTCGCGCTGGTCGGCGTGCCAGGCCATGCGGTTGCAGGTGTCGATGACGTCCAGACGGTCCATGATGATCTTCCTTGGTGCGGCCCTCGGCCGTGGTGGGAGACAGCCGCCGGACGTCCGCCCGACGGCGCGGTGGGTCGGTCACAGCGCGCTGCGCGCGTTTCGATCATGCCGTTCCCGCGCTGGGTCGCGTTGTCGTCGCGTCCGCGATTTCTCGACGCCGCGTCTCAGGAACGCCGCCGGGTCCTCGGGCCGTAGGTGAGACGGCGCAGCACGGTCTCGGCGGGGCCGGGCCGGTCGCGGTCGTCCAGGCGGAGGGCGATCAGGACCGTGCCGAGCCAGACGGCCACGGCGATCACGAGGACGGCCGCCGTGGGGTCGGCGTACCGCCCGGCGAGGTCGAGGGTGAAGGGCAGCAGGAGGACGAGCCAGGCCACCGACTGGAACAGGTAGCCCGACAGGGACCGGCGCCCCAGTGCGGCGAGGGCGCGGACGACCACGGCGTCGGGTCGCGTGACGCGGGCGGCGAGGAGTCCGAAGAGCGCCGCGTACCCCGGTCCGGCGAACATGCCGCTTCCCCCGTGGAGCAGGAGGGCCGCACGGGCCGTGGGCTCGTCGACGTCGAGCCATCCGGCGCCGATCAGCGCGGCCGGGAGCCCTCCGGCGATCGCGATGCCGATGCCCAGGACGGCGGTCCGGACGAGTACGGTCCTGTGCCGGTCCGGTCGCTCCAGGATGCGCCGACGGGCTGCCCACATGCCCAGCCACGCGATGACCACGAAGGGAAGGGTGGTCAGGGTGTGCGCCGGCCACTCGGCGAGGCGGGCGGTCAGCGAGTCGGCGTAGGAGGTGGCCGCGAGGGAGTCGACGTGGCCGACGGGGAGGGGCGAGTGGCCCGTGCCGGTGAGGATTCCGTGGACGACGATCCCGCCGACGACGAGCAGTTCGACGAGCGACAGCGCCCAGATCACGAGCACGATCCGGTGGAAGCGGTCACCGCGACGCAGCAGCATCAGGGTCATGGCGACGCAGACGATCCCGTAGGCGCCGAGGAAGTCGCCGTAGTACAGCAGCGCGGCGTGCGCGAAGCCGAGGACCGTGAGCCAGACGCCGCGCCGGAGCAGGAGGGCGCGGACCTGTCGCGGTGAGCTGCCGGAGGCGTCCTGGCGGCGGGCCAGTTGCACGATGCCGTATCCGAACATGAAGGCGAAGACGGGGTATCCGCGTGCGTGGGCCAGCTCGAACAGCAGGAACGTCAGCCCGCGCCCGACGCCCTGGGGGGCGCTGTCGAGACCGGGTTCGCCGGCGAAGGCGACGCCGGCGGAGTTCGCCAGCGCGATGATCAGGAGCATCGCTCCGCGTGTCAGGTCCGGCGCCAGAGCGCGATCGGCACGCTGGACCGGGCCGCTCGGTATGCGGCCGGTGGTGTCCACAGACATACGTCACCCCCCTCAGGGCGCGGGGGACGTCCCCGCACCTTTAATTTATCCAAGAAACTATCAGAGGCAAACTAATTACGTCTCTGGCATGATGAAGGCTCACGTTTCGAGGGTGTCGAGGGGACCATGACCAGCGAAGACACCGTTCCGGCACCACTGCGGCGACTCTGGCGGATCCCGGACTCCTCACGCCTGGGCCGCCCCGCGGCCCTCGACGTCGACCTCGTCGTCGCCGCCGCCGTCGAGACCGCCGACCGAGACGGTTTGGACGGCGTGACGCTCCCCAAGGTCGCCAAGAGCCTCGGCGTGACCGGGATGTCGCTCTACCGGTACGTCGGCTCCAAGGACGAACTCCTGGTCCTCATGGGCGACCACGCCCTCGGCGCACCGCCCCGCTTCGACACCGGCGACTGGCGCGAGGGGCTGCGCGCCTGGGCCCGCGCCCAGCGCGCTGTGTACCGGCAGCGGCCGTGGCTCGCCCGACTGCCCGTGACCGGACCGCCCTCCGGGCCCCACCGGATCGCCTGGATGGAAGCCGCACTGGGGGTCCTGGCCCGCACCCCGCTCGACTGGGCGCACAAGATCGGCACCCTGTCGCTGATCGGGGGGTACGTCGTCCAGACGGCGCGGCAGGAGCAGGAGCTCGCCCGGGGCCGGGCCGAGAGGCAGGGGCAGGCCGACGCCGAACGTGCCTACGGCCGCGCCCTGGCGGAACTCGTGGACCCGGAACGCTTCCCGGAGACGGCCCGGTTGTTCTCGTCACCTCTGTTCGAGGCGGGACCGGCGGACACCTCCGGCGCCGGACCGGCGGACACCTCCGACGCCGCGATCGGCGACGCCGATTTCACGATCGGGCTCGAACTGATCCTCGACGGCATCGCGACCCGGATCGAGCGGCTCGAACCCTGAGAACGGCCCCGCGGAGCCCGCCGATCCGTGCGCTCGGCGCGCAAGCCACTTCTCGTGGAACGGCGGCGTCGAAGCCCGGTCGTGGACCCTCGTGCGCGAGCCCGGCGGCCGCGGCGGCCTGTGCGTCGAGGATGCCGGCCGGGTGCAGCAGGTCCAGCGCCCCGGGCACACCGACCGGACGAGGGAGGGACCGGGTGGAGACGGCCTCGGGCGTGATGCCCGGGCGGCCGGACCGCACGTCGGTGGACATCGGCCGGGCGCCCGTCACCGAGGTCAGCCGCGCAGCGCGGAGGCGAAGATTCCCGGCAGGGCCGACCAGCGGGGCGCCGCGGCGAAGCCGGCCAGCAGGCGGCCGGTCGTGGCGGCCGTGCGGTTGCTGACGAACCACGGGGGCTTCGGCGACAGGGCGGGTTCACCGTGCAGGACCGACCGCGGTGCGGGCCGGAACGGGCCGCGCACGACGGTGCGTTCGGGACCGTCGAGCAGCAGCGCGTTGTGCACGACGCCGATGCCGCTCTGCACGTCGTCGAGGGCGTGGCCGGGGAAGGCGCCCCACGTGGCGGTCGCCGTCAGGTAACCGACACCGGTCCAGGCGTTCAACGCCACCGTGCCGTACCGGAGTTCGGCGATCGCCTCGTCGAGCGAAGAGCCCAGCCGCGCGATGGTGCGCGGATGCGCGATGAGGTTCACGCCGAGCGTGCCGGCGAACTCCTCGTTCGCCGCGCGGACCGCCCCCTCCAGGAACGTCCCCGCGTCCCCGGGCAGTTCGAGCACCGCCAGGACCGGGGCGAAGTACTCGCAGGTCAGCGCCGGCCCCGGATCGGCCGCGTCCAGGCCCTTGATCAGCACCCGCCCTCCGCCGACGCGTTCGGCGCCGGGGTACGAACCGACGGCCCCCTCCACCCGGTCGTCACTGCCCGGGTAGTACGCCGGCCGGGCCGGGGCCTCGGACAGTGCCCGGCGCACATGCGCCAGGAAACGGTCCTTCTGCGGCCAGTCGGAGCCGACCACGACGACCTGACTGGCCACGCAGTTGTAGCCGCCGTTGTGCAGCTTCTGGGTGGCGATGTGCTCGGCCTGGTAGCGCAGGTCCGCCTCCGACCAGTCGCCCGGCAGCACGATGGTGGGCGAGACCCCGCCCAGTTCGCTGGTGACCGGCTTGTCCAGGAGCGGCTTCCCGGCCTTCTTGCGGGCTGCGCCCTCCTCGCCTGTGCCGAAGACGATCGCGTCGTGCGTCGCGGCGCTGCCGGTCATGTGGACATGGCCGACCTTCGGGTGGTGCACAAGGTAGGTGCCGACGCCGGCGCCGCCGGTCAGGATCCGTACCGCGCCGAGGTCGATCAGCGGCGCCAGGACGTGGCTGAAGACGTCGAACAGGCCGTCGGTGACGGGGTTCAGCTTCAGGGCCACCACACGGTTGTTCGCGTACAGCTCGTACAGCACGTCCAGGACCGGGATCGAGGTGATGTTGCCCGCGCCGAGCACCACCCCGACGCCGCCGGTCTCGGCCGGGCGGCGCTGGCCCAGGCCCGCCCGGCCGCGGACCGTGCCCTCCGTGACGCCCGGCGGCATCCACACCTCGGCGCTGAAACCGCTCAGCAGGAGTTGGTCCCAGACGCTGTGAGGCAGTACCCGGACGGCGACCCGCCCGCCGGGCGCCGACTTGACGGAGAAGCCGTCGACGGGGCTGCGGCCCGCCTCCAGGGCGCCGATCGTCGAGGCCAGCGCGCCCGCGGAAGTCAGTACGGGATAGGGGCCGGTGATCCACTCCTCGCCGATCAGCGGGCTGTCCTCCGGCAGCCTCTTGTACGCGGCGGCGGCGCGCACCCACGCCTCCGCCTGCCCGGCGGTGGCCGCGTGCACCCGCTCGATCAGTTCGCGCCGCTCCGCCAAGCCGCAGGCGGCCCAGGCGACCTCGCCGCGGACCAGGTCCTCGACGGCCCGGTCGATCTCCCGGACCTGCTCGGCCGTCGGCGGGTACGGCGTCATCGGACGGCTCCCTTGACGAGCTCGGCCGCCTTCTCCGCGGCCATGATCGTGGGCGCGTTGGTGTTTCCGCGCGGAACCGACGGGAAGACCGAGGCGTCGACGACCCGCAGGCCCGCCACGTC
>NZ_JBEXSZ010000260.1:0-5056 GCF_040613865.1 Streptomyces sp. NPDC006197
GCGACGACCTCGTCCGGGTTGACGCCCTTGTTGGCCTCCTGGCCGCCGGTCAGCTCCTTGACGAGCTCGGCGACGGCCGGCATGCGCGGCGAGCGGGTGGCGCGCCGGGCCGAGCTGACGGGCGCGCTGCGCGCGGCCGCCCGGCGCGCGGCGGGGCCGTACGCCGGGAGCTGGGGGCGGGTGGCGGCCGTCCTCGACGACAGCTTCTCCTCCTCCGGTTCGGCGGTGAAGCGGCGCCGGCCGCTGGCCGTGGCCCTCGGCTCCCACTTCCTCCTGGAGGCCCTGGCGTCCCCGGGGGCGTACACCCCGCTGTGGACGTCGGGCCGGGACGATCCCCTGCTCGTCCACCCCTATGGGCCGACCCCGCTGGGCCTGCGGGTCCTGGACGCCCTGGAGACCGGTCCCGAGCGCCTGGTGATCGTCTCGGACGGCTGGGACAACGCCCCGCCGGGGCTCGCGGGCGAGGTGCTGCGGGTGTGGCGCACGCGCCTCGATCCGGAGCGGCGGACGAGCGTGGTGCACCTGAACCCCGTATACGACGCCGAGGGCTTCGACGTGCGCCGGCTCGCCCCGAGCGTGCCGACGGCCGGGATCCGGGACGCGGAGGATCTGGCGGCCCTGGTGGAGATCGCGCAGTTCGCGGAGGGGCGGACGGGCTTCGCGGAGCTGCGGGCCTATCTGGACCGGAGGGTGGAGACGTTCCTGAAGGGGGCGGAGGGGTGACCCGGATCGATCTGACCGGGCTCGGCGTGCGGCCCGCGCAGGTGTGGGGCGGGGTGCGGCTCGTGCCGCTCGTGCGGGACGAGCCGGTGCCGGGGCTGCGGCTGCGCCGGGAGGTGTACGAGGGGTGGGGCGGGGCCTCCGTCGAGCTCGGCGACCGCACCTCGTACACCTCGTACGTCCCGCACGGTTTCGTCGCCGACTGGACCGGGACGGGGGCGGAGTCCGCCGTGTACGGGTCGCGGCTCGGCGGCGAGACGGTGCCGGGGTGCGTGCCCGTGCGGCGGCTCCACCGGATGGCCAAGCGCCGGCGCGGCAAGGACGGGCGCGTCGAGCGGCGGCTGCGGTTCCTGCCGCTGCACCTCGCCCTGGAGGGGTACCTCGCGCTGCACTTCGGGGGGCCTTCCGTGGTGTGGGACGACTGGTCCCGGGAGGCGCTGCGGCGCGGTCTCTCGCCGCGCGCGGAGGCGGCGTACGCGGGGTGGGCGGTGCCGGGGCTCGCGGAGGCGCTGCGGGTCTTCGAGCTGCATCCGGGCCAGTGCGGGCTGCTCCTGTACGTGGCGGACGCGCTGGCCGCGGCGTTCGTGGTGCCGCACCCGGACGACTACCGGCTGCTGCACCCGACGCTGGTCGAGGACCTGTACGGGGAGCTGGTCCACCAGTACGCGCACTACGGCGCCCCGGTGCCCGAGTTCACGGCGCGGATCCGGGACGGGGCCGGCGGCATCCGCGGCCTCGCCGACCTGCGGGCGGCGGCGCGGGAGCAGGAGCGGTCCTGGGCGGCGGCGCACGACGGGTTGATGGCGCGCGACCTGCTTCAGACCCCGTACTCCTTCGAACGGGTCCACCGGATGGGCGGGTTCGGCCTGTACCGGTTCCTCCCGCCGTTCGAGCGGGGCGGACGGGAGCAGCACATCGGCGAGGTGATCACCGACCGGAAGGGGCGGGCGGCCTATCTGAAGACCTTCCGGCTCTCCGAGAACCAGATCCGGAAGGGATACCTCCTGAACCGGCTCGCGGACTGCGACTGGCACCTCGGCCGGACCGCGGAGGCGCTCGGGACCTCGTACGCCGAGCTGGTCCGGCGGGTGCGGGGCGCGGGCCTCGGCGGGCTCCTCGACGCCCACGTCGTCGCACGGCGGCTGCGCGAAGATCAGGAAAGCTGAGTAACACGGGGTTCACATTCGGGCAACCGACGGGAAATCCCGTGTTGCGAAGCTGCGGTCGAACACACGCCGCGCAGTCAGCGCGGTGACCGCAGCTTCTCGCAGTGCCGCGAGCCGCAGCGGACCCCCGCAGCAGCACGCCAAAGGATGAGACCCGTGACCTTCAAGGCTGAGTACATCTGGATCGACGGCACCGAGCCGACCGCGAAGCTTCGCTCCAAGACGAAGATCATCGCGGGTGAGGGCCTCGCCCTGGAGGAGCTGCCGATCTGGGGCTTCGACGGTTCCAGCACGAACCAGGCCGAGGGCCACGCCTCGGACCGCGTCCTCAAGCCGGTCTTCTCCTGCCCGGACCCGATCCGCGGCGGCAACGACATCCTGGTGCTGTGCGAGGTCCTCAACACGGACATGACGCCGCACTCCTCCAACACCCGCGCCGCGCTGGCCGAGGTCGCCACGCGTTACGCCGCGCAGGAGTCGATCTTCGGCATCGAGCAGGAGTACACCTTCTTCGAGGGCACCCGTCCGCTCGGCTTCCCGGTGAACGGCTTCCCGGCCCCGCAGGGCGGCTACTACTGCGGCGTCGGCGTGGACGAGATCCACGGCCGCCCGATCGTCGAGGCGCACCTGGAGAACTGCCTCAAGGCCGGTCTCGGCATCTCCGGCATCAACGCCGAGGTCATGCCCGGTCAGTGGGAGTTCCAGGTCGGCCCGCTGGCCCCGCTGGAGGTCTCGGACCAGCTGTGGGTCGCCCGCTGGCTGCTCTACCGCACGGCCGAGGACTTCAACGTCTCCGCGACGCTCGACCCGAAGCCGGTGAAGGGCGACTGGAACGGCGCGGGCGCGCACACCAACTTCTCCACCAAGGCGATGCGCGAGGGCTACGACGCGATCATCACCGCGTGCGAGGCGCTCGGCGAGGGCTCGAAGCCGCTCGACCACGTCAAGAACTACGGCGCCGGCATCGACGAGCGCCTGACGGGCCTGCACGAGACCGCCCCGTGGGACGAGTACTCCTACGGCGTCTCGGACCGCGGCGCCTCGGTCCGCATCCCGTGGCAGGTCGAGCAGGACCGGAAGGGCTACATCGAGGACCGCCGCCCGAACGCGAACGTGGACCCGTACGTGGTGACCCGCCTCATCGTGGACACCTGCTGCGAGGCCCTGGAGAAGGCCGGCCAGGTCTGATCCGCACCCGCTCGGAGGGGCGCCCACCGTTTCACACGGTGGGCGCCCTTTTCGTCATGTGGGACGGGCATGTGGGACGCACGACACGGCGGATGGCCGTCGAGGGGGTCGTCGTCGGCATTCCCTTCTGGTTCAATAGGGATATGGCCATCATGCAGAACGACACCGCGACGGGTCGCCACGACCTCGAGCCGTTCTGGCCTTCCCGTCAGCACCACGACTTCGACCGGTGCTGTCGACGCGTGAGGAACGCGTCGGCCCTCTAACGCCCCGATCGGTACGGTCCGATCCCGGCCTTCGGCCCACGCGCACGACGTACGAGACCTCTCCGTCCGTTCCCCGCGCGAAAGAGCTGACCTGCCATGGCCCACACCCAGACCGCCTCCCTCACCGCCGTCCGTCCCGGCCGGCACCGACTGCGCGCCGTCGACCCCCACGAGGTCGTCGACCTCTCCCAGGTGGCGAACTTCCTGCCGCCCGGCGCCACCCTGCTGCCCGCGCCCCAGCACGCGCTGCCGACGCTGCCGGGACGTCCGCCGATGGTCGGGTACCTCGTCCTCGTCCCGGCCGACCAGCAGCCGCACCTGTCCGCGGCCCCCGCTCCCGCCTCCGCCCCGGATCCCGTCGCGGCGGAGGGGCAGGGGCCGGTGACCATCGACGGCGTCCAGCGGATCGCCTTCGTCGACGGGGAGGCGCTCGACCTGACGTACCTCGAATTCGAGCTGCTCGCCCACCTGGTGGCGCACCCTCACCGGGTGCACACGCGCGACCAGTTGGTCACGACGGTGTGGGGCTACGGACACGTGGGCGACGGCCGGACGGTCGACGTCCACGTGGCCCGGCTGCGCCGCAAGCTGGGCGCCGAGCACCGCCACACGATCCAGACCGTGCGGCGGGTCGGCTACAAGTACACGCCCTGAGCCGGGCGTTCGAGGCCCTGCCCCGAACCGTTCCTCCCCTGGCGGAATCCTCCCGGAGCGGAACTCCCTGGCCCCGGCCGCGCCCGCCGGGCAGGCTCGGACCATGAGACTGCTGATGCTCGGAGGTACGGAGTTCGTCGGCCGCGCGATCGTCGAGGACGCGCTCGAACGGGGCTGGGAGGTGACGGTCTTCCACCGGGGCCGGCACGCGGTTCCGGCGGGGGCCGCGTCGCTGATCGGGGACCGCACGGCCCCCGACGGCCTCGCCGCGCTCGCCACCGGTTCCTGGGACGCCGTCGTGGACACCTGGTCGGCCGCGCCCTCGGCGGTCCGGGACGCGGCCCGGCTGCTCGCGGACCGGGCGGGGCGCTACGCGTACGTGTCGAGCCGCTCCGTGTACGCCTGGCCGCCCGCAGCCGGCCTCACGGAGGACGGCCCGTTGGTGGAGGGCTCCCCGGACGACGGGGACGTGCCCTACCCGGAGTCCAAGCGGGGCGGCGAGCTCGCCGCCACCGCCGCCTTCGGGCCCGACCGGACGCTGCTCGTCCGGGCGGGCCTGATCCTCGGCCCGTACGAGAACGTGGGCCGGCTCCCCTGGTGGCTGGGCCGGATCGCACGCGGCGGCTCCGTCCTCGCCCCCGGGCCGCGGGCGATGCCGATCCAGTACATCGACGTCCGCGACCTCGCCGCGTGGACGCTGGACGCGGTGGCGGCCGGGCTCTCGGGGCCGTACAACCTGGTCTCGCCGCCCGGGCACACGACGATGGGCGGGCTCCTCGAAGCCTGCGTACGGACGACCGGGTCCGACGCCGAGCTGCGCTGGACGGAGCCGGAGGCGCTGCTCGCGGCCGGGGCGGCGCCCTGGACGGAGCTGCCGGTGTGGCTGCCGCCGGGCGAGATGTACGACGCGATGCACACCGCCGACGTCTCCCGGGCGCTCGCGACCGGGCTGCGCTGCCGCCCGGTGGCCGAGATGAACATGGCGGAGGTGTCGATCTGCTACGGCATGACCGAGACCTCGCCCGTCTCCACCCAGACCCGCCGCGACGACGACCTGGAGCG
>NZ_JBEXSZ010000261.1:0-5050 GCF_040613865.1 Streptomyces sp. NPDC006197
CGGATCCGGATCGGGTACGAGGACGAGCTCCTCGCCCTCCAGATCGCTTAACCGCAGCCGGTCGGTGCGGCGCAGCCGCAGCACGAAGGGCGCCACCGGCCGCTCGTCGCCCACCGGGAGCGGGTCGCGGAGGTAGACCA
Organism: Streptomyces sp. NPDC006197; assembly: GCF_040613865.1. Lineage (NCBI taxonomy): Bacteria > Bacillati > Actinomycetota > Actinomycetes > Kitasatosporales > Streptomycetaceae > Streptomyces > Streptomyces sp. NPDC006197. The sequence goes on from NZ_JBEXSZ010000261.1 coordinate 141, forward strand.
GGATCTCGTCGGAGAAGGTCGGCACGGTGGCCCGGCACAGGCCGAGGACGATCTCGTCCAGGTCGATGCCGCGGGCGATGCGCCGGGTCGCGGCGCCGACGAACCGCAGCCGGTCGCCCTCCCGCCGGGCGGAGGTGTCCCCGCCGCCGGGATGCTGCGGGGAGACGGCGAGGGCCACGGCGCCGGGGGCGCCGGGGTGTCCCGTACCGCCGGGGAAGCCGGGACGGCCCGTGTCGCCGGGGGAGTTCGGGTGGGCCGTGCCGCCCAGGGGGTCGGGGTGGCCCGCGCCTGCGGCGGTGGCCGGCGGGGGTGCGTCCGGGGCCGGGGTCGTGGCGGCCGCCGGGCCGCCCGCCTTGCCGGGCACGTCGGAGGGCAGGCCGGCCGCCGCCTCCTGGCGAGGGCGAGCGCGTTCCTGCGGCCGGGCAGCCAGGGGCTGCCGGCCTTCGTGGGAGGTGGGATGCTCCGTCACGCGTGGGATTCCGTCCGTCCGGGCCGGTGGTGCGATGCACTCGCTCTGTTGGCCGATGCCGCGCCTTCGGCAGGGCTAAACCCCGCGTCCGCGGTGGATGTGGAGCTTCCGCGAGCGGCGGCAAGGGCGGGGGTCGGCACACCCGGGCGCACGTCCGGCACTGCTCTCCCCCTCGTGGATGACTTGTGGTCAGTTCCTGCGCTGGCTTACGCCTTTGACGTGCTGTTCGGTCGGTCTGACGTGCTCTTCGCTCGGTGTCGGCCTTGCGGAGGACGATCCTACGTTTGAACCCCGGGGGCGCATCAAGAGTCTCACGGAGCCGTGTGCGCCGGAGTGCGATCCCAGTCCGCCGGGAGCGTCGGCACCGACCAGGCGGGATCGGGCCGCCAGTCCTCCCAGCCGTCCGCGAACGGCGTCCCCCAGGAGGTGATCAGCTCCACCGCCTCCTGCCCGGCGGCCAGGACCCGCGCGGCCTGCTCGGGCCCCATCAGCCCGGCCCGCTGGGCCTGCGCGAACTCGTCCTCGTCCCGCCACAGCCAGCTGCGGTCGGGGTAGACGGAGATGTCGAGGAAGTGGTCCTCGGAGTCGATGCCGCCGGACCAGCGGGTCCGCGGCTCCTCCAGGTTCACGTACCAGCTGCGGAAGCGCCAGCCGCGCTCCCAGAACAGCCACACCGACCAGGGGTCCTTCGGCCGGGCCAGCTTGAGGACCCCGGTGCCGGACCAGCGGGCGCGCTCGGTGGTGCGCGGGGCGGTGTAGCGGGTGGCGAGCGGCTCGTCGTGCACGGAGGTGCCGTCGGCGAGCACCGGCCGCACGCACTCGGTGCCGGGCGCCATCCATACGGCGAGCAGCTCGGGCGTGTCCTGGACGACGGTCACCGGCCGGCAGATGGCCACGTCTTCGGTGCCGTTGCCGCGGTAGCGCCAGAGGATGTGCTCCCCCGGCGCCCAGTGCTGGGAGCCGTCCGATCCTGTCATGCGCAGATCTTAGGGGCGCGCTCCCATCGGCGCTGCGGCACAGGTCACGGATGAGTCATCCGCACCACGGTTCACGGATGGGTCATCCGCACCACGGTTCACGGATGGGTCATCCGCACCACAGGTCACGGATGAGTCATCCGCAGCACGTCCAGCGCCTCGTCCAGCTGCTCGACGGTGAGGTCGCCCCGCTCGACGTAGCCGGACTCCAGCACCACCTCGCGGATGGTCTTCCGCTCGGCGAGGGACTTCTTCGCGACCTTGGCGGCCTCCTCGTAGCCGATGTACTTGTTCAGCGGGGTGACCACGGAGGGCGAGGACTCGGCGTACTCGCGGGCGCGCTCGACGTTGGCGGTGATGCCGTCGACGGTGCGGTCGGCGAGGAGCCGGGAGGCGTTGGCCAGAAGCCGTACGGATTCCAGCAGGTTCTTGGCCATCACGGGGAGCATCACGTTGAGCTCGAAGTTCCCGGCCGCGCCCGCGACCGCGACCGTGGTGTCGTTTCCGGTCACCTGCGCGGCGACCATCAGGACCGCCTCGGGGATCACCGGGTTCACCTTGCCCGGCATGATCGAGGAGCCGGGCTGGAGGTCGGGGAGGTTGATCTCGGCCAGGCCGGTGCGCGGGCCGCTGGCCATCCAGCGCAGGTCGTTGGCGATCTTGGTGAGGGAGACGGCGATGGTCCGGAGCTGCCCCGACGTCTCCACCAGGCCGTCGCGGCCGCCCTGGGCCTCGAAGTGGTCGCGGGCCTCCGTCAGCGGCAGCCCGGTCGCGCGGGCGACCTCCGCGATGACGGCCGCGGAGAAGCCGGCCGGGGTGTTGATGCCGGTGCCCACCGCCGTACCGCCGAGGGGGAGTTCGGCGAGGCGGGGGAGCGAGGCGCGCAACCGCTCGACGCCGTACCTGACCTGGGCCGCGTAGCCGCCGAACTCCTGGCCCAGGGTGACGGGGGTGGCGTCCATCAGATGCGTACGGCCGGACTTCACCACCGACGCGAATTCGGCCGATTTTCGCTCCAGGGAGGCGGCCAGGTGGTCGAGGGCGGGGATCAGGTCGCGGGTGACGGCGGCGGTGGCCGCGATGTGGATGGAGGAGGGGAAGACGTCGTTCGAGGACTGCGAGGCGTTGACGTGGTCGTTGGGGTGGACCTCGCGTCCCTCGGGGAGCCGCTCGGTGGCGAGGGTGGCGATCACCTCGTTGGTGTTCATGTTGGACGAGGTGCCCGAGCCGGTCTGGAAGACGTCCACGGGGAAGTGCTCGTCCCAGCGGCCCTCGGCGACCTCCTCCGCGGCCGAGACGATCGCCTCGGCGCGGTCCTTCTCGACCACCCCGAGCTCGGCGTTGACCTTGGCGGCGGCGGCCTTGATCCGGGCCAGGGCCTCGATGTGGGCGCGCTCCAGGCGCTGGCCGGAGACCGGGAAGTTCTCCACCGCCCGCTGGGTCTGGGCCCGCCACTTGGCGTGCACGGGGACCCGCACCTCGCCCATGGAGTCGTGCTCGATGCGGTATCCGTCCGTGTCGTTCATGTTTCTCAACCTCCAACAAAAGATGAGCACTTGTCTTGTTCGATGTATTCCCAAGGCGCGTACCGGCCAGTAGAAACCGTGGGTAACCCCACTTCCAGGAGGCGCAGTGAAGCGCACCAGGTCCAGACTCCGCTGGCCCGTCGCGGCCGTCGCCGCCGCCGCGGCGGCCCTCGGCAGCATGACCGCCGCCGCCCCCGCCGGCGCGGCCGACACGAGCACCGCGGCCGGAATCACCTCCGTACCGCTCTCCCCCGAGCTGGAGGCGATCCGGGCGGCCGAGGCCACCAGGATCTACGGCAGCCCCGAGGAACGGCCGCTCGCCCAGCGCAAGACCGGCCTGATCTCCCTCGGCGACAGCGAGATCTCCGGCGAGGGCGTCGGCACGTACGAGTCCCCCACCAACGGGCCCACCAACTGGTGCCACCGCTCCCCGGACGCCGCCATCCACCGGACCGGGATCCCCGCGGACCTCACCTTCAACGTGTCCTGCTCCGGCGCGTACACCGGGAACATCCGGATCGGCGGCTCCAAGCAGTACGCCGACGAGCTCGTCCAGAGCGACAACCTCGCCGTCAAGGCCCGCAACACCCGGATCAAGATGGTCCTGCTCGTCGCCGGCGCCAACGACGACCTGCAGTTCGGACCCGTCATGACCGACTGCGTCCAGCGCTACGTGCTCAGCCAGGGCACCTGCGAGCCCAAGTACGCCCCCGGCTGGCAGGCCCGCGTCGACGGACTCGTCCCCAAGGTCGAGCAGACCGTCCGCGACCTGAAGACGGTCATGCGCGACGCCGGATACGCCGACGGCGACTACAAGCTCGTCGTCATGGGCTACCCGAGCCCCATCGGCCCCGACTTCCACGACAACCCGAACTTCTCCGGGAAGCTCGCCTGCGGCGGCATGGGCTACGACTCCGACACCAAGTGGGGCCGCAACGCCGCCGTCCCGGCCTTCGAGCGCGGCATGCGCACGGTCGCCGCCGACACCGGGGCGGTCTACCTCGACAACTCGCGGCTCTTCAACGGCCACGAGGTCTGCATGGAGGACACCTGGGCCCGGGGCCTCTACGTCGACCTCTCCAAGCCCGGCGGCCTCGACGAGAACTCCGTCCGCCAGTCCTTCCACCCCAACAAGAGCGGTCACGCCGCCTTCGCCTCCTGCCTGACCCAGATCTACGACTCGGGCCTGCGCGAGGCGAGCTGCGCCGACGTCAACTCCTCCGGCACCCCGACGCTCTTCCCGCTCGCCTGGGACGACGCGTACAAGCCGCTGAAGAACCAGGCGACCGGCAACTGCCTCGACGTGAACGCGGCCGAGTCGGCCAACGGGACCGCCGTCCTCGGCTGGGACTGCCACGGCGGCCGCAACCAGGGCTGGTGGCACGACTCGGCCCGGGGGACCGTCCACACCCAGCTCACCCAGGACCGCTGCCTGGACGTGCCGGGCGCCGTCTACCAGACCGGCAAGGCGCTCATCATCTGGAACTGCAGCGGCGCCGCCAACCAGAAGTTCGTCCGCGACGGCGCCACCGTCCGCCCCGCGGCCGCGACCGGCCTCTGCCTCACCCAGAGCGCGGCGAAGGAGCCGATCCGGCTCCAGGCCTGCGACGGCTCCGCGAACCAGAAGTTCGCGTAAGGGCCCCCGCACACGCCGTGGCCCCTCGTCCGGTGCGGGACGGGGGGCCGCGGTCATGTCCCGGCAGACCCCTCAGAGCGCCTTCGTCGTGCTCTTCGCCAGCTCGTAGGCGGGCAGCATCGCGCGGTGCTCGTCGGTGTCGAGCCCGCCGAGGTGGACGATGACGACCGCCCCCTTCGGGGTGGAGACGGCGAAGGCCCGCTGCTCCTTGGTCTCGTCCGTGAGCTCGCTGTGCGTCGTGTACGTGACCTCGGCGGCGGCCAGCGCACCCGCCCGCGTCTCCCGGTAGGTGACGGCGGAGG
>NZ_JBEXSZ010000262.1:0-5041 GCF_040613865.1 Streptomyces sp. NPDC006197
CGTCGTCGCCACCATCGCGCTGGGCACCTACATCGCCCTGGAGGCGACGCTCTCCTTCCTCGGCGTCGGCCTCAAGCCCCCCACCGTCTCCTGGGCCCACCCATGTCCACGCCTCGCGAGCGACTCGCCGACGCCCGGCTCTACCTGTGCACCGACGCGCGGAAGCGCCAGGGCGACCTGCCGGACTTCCTCGACGCCGTGCTCTCCTCCGGCGTGGACATCGTGCAGCTCCGCGACAAGGGCATGGAGGCAGGTGAGGAGCTGGAGCACCTCGCCGTCTTCGCCGACGCCGCCCGCCGGCACGGCAGGCTCCTCGCGGTGAACGACCGGGCCGACGTCGCCCACGCCATCGGCTCCGACGTCCTCCACCTCGGCCAGGGCGACCTGCCCGTGCCCGCGGCCCGCGCGATCCTCGGCGACGAGGTGCTGATCGGCCGCTCCTGCCACGCCGAGAGCGAGGTGGCCGCGGCCGCCGCCGAGCCGGGCGTGGACTACTTCTGCACCGGCCCCTGCTGGCCCACCCCCACCAAGCCCGGACGGTACGCGCCGGGGCTCGGCCTCGTGCGGTACGCGGCGGAGCTGGCCCAGGACCGGCCCTGGTTCGCCATCGGCGGCATCGACGAGACCAACCTCGACGAGGTCCTGGACGCGGGCGCCCGCCGGATCGTCGTCGTCCGCGCCATCACCGAGGCCGCCGACCCGGCCGCCGCGACGGCCGCCCTCGCCAAGCGCGTCCGCGAGCGCGCCGACGTGTAGGACCCTCCGAAGCCGTCGGAGGCCGTCCGGCGAGTCGTCCGAAACGCTGTCCAACACTCGGACGGGGTTTACGCGGTTCCCTGGACCGCGTCTAACCTGCCGGTATGGCCCTTGGTACCGCTTCCGTCCGATCGGACCGTGCACGCACGGTCCGCGACATCCTCGCTGCCGGTGACACGTCGTACTCCTTCGAGTTCTACGCGCCCCGCACCGAGAAGGGCGAGCAGGTCCTCTGGAACGCCATGCGCCGGGTCGAGGCGGTCGGCCCCAGCTTCGTCTCCGTGACCTACGGCGCCGGCGGCTCCACCCGCGGCGGCACCGTCAAGGCCACCCAGAAGATCGCCTCCGACACCACGCTCACCCCCGTCGCCCACCTCACGGCCGTCGACCACTCGGTCGCCGAACTGCGGAACGTCCTCGGCCAGTACGCCGACGCGGGCATCCGCAACATGCTCGCCCTGCGCGGCGACCCGGCGGGCGACCCGCTGGGGGAGTGGATCGAGCACCCGGAGGGCGTGAAGTACGCCGCCGACCTCGTCCGGCTGATCAAGGAGTCGGGAGACTTCTGCGTCGGCGTCGCCGCCTTCCCGGAGATGCACCCCCGGTCCACGGACTGGGACACGGACATCCGGCACTTCGTGGACAAGTGCCGCGCGGGCGCCGACTACGCGATCACCCAGATGTTCTTCGACCCGGAGAACTACCTGCGGCTGCGCGACAGCGTGACGAAGGCGGGCTGCGAGACCCCGATCATCCCCGAGGTCATGCCCGTCGTGAACGTGAAGACGCTCGACCGGCTGCCCCAGCTGAGCAACGCCGTCTTCCCCGCGGACGTGAAAGAGCGCATCCTCGCCGTCAAGGACGATCCCGCCGCTGTACGCTCCATCGGTATCGAGTTCGCGACGGAGTTCTGCGCGCGTCTGCTCTCCGAGGGTGTCCCCGGACTGCACTTCATCACGCTCAACAGCTCCACCGCGACACTCGAGATCTACGAGAATCTCGGACTGCACCAGCAGTCGTGACCGGTCGTACCCGCCCCGACCCGCGGCGGTGACCGTGGAGAGGGGCGGCGGGGCATGGGGTGGACGGTCCTCTACATCGCGTTCGGCGTGGTCGCGCTGTGGCTGCTGGGGGAGGTGCTCCTCCAGTACAAGGCGCGGCTGCGCTGGCGCCTGCTCGCCTTCGGCGGCTTCCTCTGCGTGGTCCTGGGCGTCCTGCTGCCCTCGGTCCTCGTCATCATCGCCGGAGCCGTGGCCTTCGCCGTCGGCCAGACCTATGTGACGCTCTCCTTCCGCCGCGGCTTCTCCACCGGCTGGGCCATCGGCGGCAACCCGGGCGCGAGCCGTCGCCGCAAGGCCGCCGCGCCGGCCGAGGCCGGACCCACCCTGGAGGTCACCGAGCTCTCGTACGACACGGTGGACACCGCGTACGAAACGGAGGACGGTCACGACCCGCGGCCCGAGACCGCCGCCGAGACCACGGCGGTCTACGAGCCGCAGCCGATGCCCGAGGACACCGGCCAGTACGGCGTCTACGACACCACCGCCCATCAGCAGGGCACCGGCTACGAGACGGGGTACGACCCCTACGCGCCCGCGTACGACCCGTCCGCCTACCAGCAGCCCGGCTTCGAGCAGCAGCCGGCCTACGACTACGGCGCCGACGCGGGGCAGCAGCAGTACGCCGCGTACTCCGACCCGTACATCGGCCCGGGGACGGACAGCCAGCAGTACACCCCGTACTACACCGACCCCTACGCCCCCTCGTACACCTACGACACCCCGCCCGGCGGCGTCTGGGTCCCGCAGCAGCGCGACACCGACCACGCCCCGGAGCAGTCCCCGTACGGCTACGAGCAGCCGCACCCGGACGACCAGCAGCAGTACCGCTACTGAGGACCCGGGCCTCCGCGGCCCCTACCGGGAGCCGCGGAAGTCCGCGCCCTCCACGATGAGTCCGGCCACCAGCGCGCCCGACATGCCCGCGTGGGCGAGCCCGCCGCCCGGGTGCGACCAGCCGCCCGCGAGGTACAGGCCCGGCAGCGGGGAGCGGTTGGCGGCCGGCAGGAGCCGACCGCCCGCCCCGGCGAGCGCGGGCCCCGGCACCTCGGCGGCGCCCGTGTCCCGCCGGACGTCCTCCGGGGTGCGGACGTGCCGCCACAGCAGTCGCTCCGCGAGCCCCGGCACCGCCCGCCCGGCCGCCTCGACCATCCGGTCGGCGAAGGGCTCCCAGGCCTGCCCGGGGGAGGTCCGCACGGTCGCCGTGACCGTCACCGACTCGTACGCGCCGTCCGGGCGCAGCGCCGGGTCGTCCGGCCGCAGCACGGTCACGGTCGGCCGCCCGCCCTCCGCGTGCACGACGGTCCGGTGGACCGCGTCCGCCTCCCGGGGGCCGCGCAGGGCCAGACAGACCGTCACCCGGCTCGTGCCGTTCACCTGGTGGCGCGGCACGTCCGGGCCGTGGTAGAGCGCCGGCACCGGGGCCCCGGAGACCACGTGGTCGGCCTCGACGGTCTCGCCACCGGCCGGCCGGACACCGGCCGCCCGGCCGTCCTTCTCCAGGACGTCCTCGACGGGCGTGTCGAACACGAACTCCACCCGCCGCTTCCGGCACCGCTCGTACACCGCGTCGGCGAGCGCCCGCAGGCCCCCGCCCACGTACCAGCTGCCGAAGGTCTGCTCCATGTACGGCAGGACGGCGGCCGAGGCCGGGGCGGTCGCCGGGTCGAAACCGTACGACCACGCGTACGCGTCGAGGAGGGCCGCGAGCCGGGGATCGCGCAGCTCCCGCGCCCCGACCTGGGCGAGCGTCGTCGTCGGGCGCCGCAGCAGACCCGCCTTCAGGGCCGGGTACGGCTCACGGGACAGCGGTGCCGGGTCGGCCGGCTGCGGCTCCTCCAGGAGCGGGCGCCGGGTCCGGTCCCAGGCCTCGCGGGCCCGCGTCAGGAAGTCGCCCCAGCGCTCGCCCGCGCCCGCGCCGAGGGCCGCGTCCAGGGCGGCGACCGTGCCGGCCCGGGAGGCGTTCGGCAGGTCGACGCGGGTGCCGTCGGCGAAGAGGTGGCGGGCCGCCGGATCGACCTGCGTCAGCGAGACGCACTCCTCAAGCGGCTCCTTGCCGGTCTTCACGAACAGGTCCCGGTAGACGGCCGGCAGGTGCAGCAGCCCGGGGCCGGTGTCGAACGCGAAGCCGTCGCGCTCGAAGCGGCCGACCGCGCCGCCGTACGTCGACGTCTTCTCGTACACCGTCACCGTGTGTCCGGCGACCGCCAGCCGGGCCGCCGCCGCCATGGCGCCGAGTCCCGCGCCGATCACCACAATCCGTGCCATGCGGACGAGTCTATGAGGCGCCCGGGACGGCGGCGGAAGCCCGGTCGGGCACGGTCAGAAGTGGTCGGACCCGTCGTCCGGCGGGCCCTGGGCCCGTGGCCGCGCCGCCGGGGCCGCGAGCCGTCTCTCCTCCCGCCGCTGGGACCGGCGGCGCCAGAAGCGGCGGATCCGCCGGGCGAGGAAGACCAGTATCGCCAGGCCCGACAGGAGCAGGGCGGCCGCGATGACCGACGCCGCCACCGGATGGAAGACCGCGAAGGTGATGATCGCGGCCACTCCGAGGTCCTCCGCCAGGCTCAGCGCGATGTTCGAGAACGGCTCCGGCGAGGAGTTGACCGCCATCCTCGTCCCGGCCTTGACGAAGTGACTGAGCAAGGCGGTCGAACCGCCGACCGCGCCGGCCGCCAGCTCGGGCAGCGAACCGTTCTGCCCGGCGAGCAGGGCGCCGACCACGGCACCCGCGATCGGCCGGATCACCGTGTGGACGGAGTCCCATACCGAGTCGACGTACGGAATCTTGTCCGCCACCGCCTCGCACAGGAACAGCACGCCCGCCGCGACGAGGACGTCGGTGCGCTGCAAGGACGCGGGCACCTCGTCGGTCAGCCCGGTCGCGCCGAAGACGCCGAACAGCAGGACCACCGCGTACGCGTTGATCCCGCTCGCCCAGCCGCTGGTGAACACCAGGGGGAGTACGGACACGCCCGCGATCGTAACCAGGACTGAGTACCCGTACCTAGGGGTCGAGATGAGTAGATGCGCGGATGGGGCCGGGGGCGTCCGGAGGAGAGAGTGGAGTCCACGGAAGGGGCGCGGCTCCGGTACCGCCGGCACGGGGCTGCGGAACGGGGCCGCGCACCTGCCGGCACGGGGGTGCGAAAAGAAGGCCGGTGCGGTGCCCCTGCGCCGCCCCCAGCTGCCCGAGGGTCCCGACATGAGGCTGTACCGGCGGCTGCGCT
>NZ_JBEXSZ010000263.1:0-4977 GCF_040613865.1 Streptomyces sp. NPDC006197
AGCAGTCGTCCGGGGCGTGGAGAGGTGACCGACGATGACGGGACAGACGGACCGGCCACACGACAAGGGCGCGTGATCGTGTGCGACGCACGGTTTTTCCTCCCCTCCAGACCACTGGAAAGGTCAAGGCACGTGCGCCATCGCATCTCCGGCCGCCGGCTCGCCGCAGCCGTTCTCACCCTGACGACCGTCACGGCCGTGACGGGGACCCTCGTCACGGTCCCGGCCGCCGCGGCCGCCCCGACGGTCGTCGCCGGGCCCACGGCCGCCGCCGACGCGGCGAACCTGGCGGTCGACGCCGAGGTCGTCAGCGTCGGTGACACCGGCTACCTCACGTCCCGCAAGGACGAGGCCGGCACCACGATCCTGGAGTGGCACACGTACGGGGACGGCTCGGTGACGACGGTCGGCACCGGGATCACCGGCTACGACAGCAACTCCGACCTCCTCGTGACGGGCGACGGCAGCACCGTCTCCGTACGGGACATGAAGAACGGCGGGGCCTGGCGCGCGTCCTTCAACATCGGGGCCGAATTCCCGTCCGGCAGCACGGAGCTCGTCGGCGTGGTCAACGAGAACCTCTTCGTGAGCGTGTCGACCACCGGGGACTACCACGACCTCTGGCAGCTCTCGAAGGTCAACGGCGTCACCAGGAAGAGCAAGCTCTCCTCCCGTCCCAAGAACATCGACTACAAGGTCGTCGCCTCCCACGGCAACGACTTCGTCGTCCTGGGCAGCGTCCGCGAGCCGTACGTCCCCACCGACCGGATCGTGTACTGGACGGCCACCTCGAACGTGAACAGCGGCTCGGTCGTCGACTGGGGCGGCAGCTCGGGCACCCCCCAGTGGGACCAGTCGTCGACCGGCGCCCTCACCGCCGACTGGAAGGGGTGGGTCCACGCGGCGCAGGAGGGCGGCCTCGAGATCAGCGCGCAGCGGATCGGCACCACGACGGTCGCACGCATCCCCCTGACCGGCGAGCTGACCCGGGCCGTCGTCGCGGGCATCGTCGGGGACACGGTCCTCTACGGCGTCCCGGGCACCGCCACCGCGGAGACGCCGAGCCCGCTGTACGCGCGGAGCCTCACGGACGCGGGCGCCCAGCCGTACAAGGTCCTGGACAACTTCTCCAGCGTGGCCCACGCCCCCGACGGCTCCCTGCTCGTGCGCGGCTTCGGCTCGGAGGGCGACGGTCTCTTCCGGATCACCGGCAGCGGCGGCGCCCGCCCGACGGTCGCGCTCGAATCCACCACCGGCCGGGACATGGTCGTGCGGTTCGCCGACGCCCAGGTCCCCCCCTACGTCGACCTGGAGAAGGCGGGCACCACGCTCCCGACGGAGTGGACCCTGTCGCGGGGCAACGCCACCCTGGACCTCACGCTCACGCACGTCGCCACGGGCAAGAAGCTCACCCAGCGCCTGGCCTCTTCGGGCAACCGTTTCACCTACGCCTGGAACGGCTTCCTGGACGGCATCAGCGCCCCCAACGGCCCCTACACCTGGAAGGCCACCGCCACCCCGACCGACGGCATCGGCGGCCCGGCGAGCATCTCCGGCAGCTTCCAGGTCCTGCGCCGGGCCAACGCGCACGACCTCAACGACAACGGCTCCACCGACGTCATCGCCCGGGACGCCTCGGGCAACCTGTGGCGGGACGACCTCTTCGACTGGCCGGTCGACGGGCAGGTCAGGACCGCCCGCCGGACGAGGATCGGCACCGGCTACCAGGTCTACAAGCAGATCGAGGCCGTCGGCAACATCGCCGGCACCTCCCACGGCGACCTGATCGCCCTGGACGGCTCCGGCTACCTCTGGCACCACCTCGGCAAGGGCGACGGCACCCTGGCCCCGCGCGTGAGGATCGGCGGCGGCTGGGGCGGCTACAAGCAGCTCGCCGGCGGCTCCGACCTCAACGGCGACGGCCGTTCCGACCTCCTCGCCACCGACACCTCCGGCGTCCTGTGGTTCTACAAGGGGACCGGCTCCTCCACCACTCCCTTCGCCCCGCGCGTCCGTGTCGGCGGCGGCTGGGGGATCTACAACCAGATCACGGCCACCGGCAACATCGCCGGCGGCGCCGCCGGCGACCTCGTCGCCCGCGACGCCTCGGGGGTGCTGTGGCTCTACCTGGGCCACGGCAACGGCACCTTCGCGCCCCGGATCCGGATCGGCGGCGGCTGGGGGGCCTTCTCGCAGCTCGTCGGCGCCGGCGACGTCACGAACGACGGCCGTCCCGACCTGATCGCGTACGGGGCGGGCGGCACGTACGTCTACCGCTCCACGGGGTCGACCACGGCCCCGTTCAGCCGCCAGACGACCACGCTGTACGCGGGCGAGGGCACGAAGTTCAACAGCGTCTCCTGACCCGTACGGCCTCTGACCCGTACAACCTCCCGACCACCTCGCATGTCTGACCGGGCGTCGCACGCATGATCGCGTGCGGCGTCCGGTCCACCTGGGGGGAACCTTGAGCTCCGCACGCACCACCCGCCGACACGTCTCGGCCGCCGTCACCACCGTCCTCGCGGTCACCCTCGGCGCCGGCGCGCTGGGCGTCCCGGCGAGCGCCGCGCCCGCGCCCGCGCCCGCTCCCGTCACCGCCTCCGCGGCCGCGGCGACGGCCATCGCCGTCCCGGACGGCATCCAGGTCGTCAGCGCGGGCACCACCGGCTTCCTCGGCCGTCGGATCACCGGGGACTACAACCCCACGTACTACTGGACGAGCTACGCGGAGGGGACGACGACGACCCTCCCCGCCGGGTACGGATACAGCGGCGGCCTGTCGGACTACGTGGTCTCCTACAAGTCGGATTCGAGCAGCTACCAGGTGCGCGACATGTCCGCCCCGGGCAGTCTTGCGGTCGGCCTGTCGTACGGCGACCAGCGCTACAGCCTCGCCGGAGTCGCCGGCCAGTCGCTGGTGATGCACAGGGTCGACGACGCGAACGCGATGGACGTCTTCCTCATGAGCCGCCCGGAGCCGGGCTCCCACAACCCGACGACCCGTGACGTGGCCCTCCCGCCGACCGCGCGGAACCTCCGCGTCCGGGCCACCGCCCTCAACGAGGCGCTGATCCAGTACCAGCAGGCCACCCCGAACGGGACCCAGTACTCCCTCGCCGTCGTCGACCTCGGCACCGGGAACATCCGGGAGACCGTGTCGACCGGCACCACCGCGCCGAACACCGGCATCTACCTCACGGCCACCGACATCGCCTGGGTCGACAACCCGACGGGCAACTCCGCCCGCCTGACGGTCGTCAAGCGCAACAGCGACGGCGAACGGTCCACCGTCCTCCTCGGCTCGACGCCCGCCGCCGCCGACCTCGACCTCGGCATCCTCGGCGGCTGGGCGATGACCACCTGGAAGGGCGGCGGCACGGCCACGTTCCCGTCGTCCAGCTTCCCGCTGACGGCCCGCCGCCTGGCCGACCCCGCCACCACGGTCACGCTCCTCGACCACGTCGACTCGATGGCCACGGCCCCCGACGGCGCGCTGATCGCGCGCGGCGGCTCGGTGACCAACGGCGGCGAGGGCATCTACCGGATCGCCCCCGCCGAGAACGGCGCCCCGGTCGCCACCCTCGTCGCCTCCACGGGCAGGAAGACGCAGCTGGAGTACGTGACGAGCGCCGTCCCCGGCACGGTCGACCTCGACCAGAACGGCGGCCGGGCCACCCTCACCTGGACCCTGAACCGGGGCACCGCCCAGGGCACGGTGACCCTGCGGCACGTGGCCACCGGCAAGCTCGCGCAGTACTCCTTCAACGGCTTCGACGGCTCCTTCAGCGGCACCGGGGTCCTCACCTGGAACTGGCAGGGGCTGGTCGCCAAGACCGTCGGCGGCATCGGCGGCTTCGCGCCCGGCGGCGACTACACCTGGGAGCTGAAGGCCAAGCCGCTCAACGGCATCGGCCCGGACGTCCTGAAGACCGGCACCTTCAAGGTCGCCCGCAAGGCCGGGCTCCACGACTACACGAACAACGGCAGCACGGACGTCCTCTCGCGCGACTCCTCGGGCCGTCTCTTCCGCGACGACACCGTCATGGCCTGGTCCTCCACCGAGGTCTACTCGTCCGAGCGCGTGCAGATCGGCACCGGCTGGCAGGTCTACAACCAGCTGGAGGCCGTCGGCAACATCGCGGGCGCCCCGGCCGCCGACCTCGTCGCCCGTGACGCCTCCGGCGTCCTCTGGGAGTACCTCGGCAAGGGCGACGGCACGTTCGCGCCCCGTACGAAGATCGGCTCCGGCTGGAACGCGTACAACAAGATCACCGGCGGCAGCGACCTGAACGGCGACGGCCGTTCCGACCTCCTGGCCACCGACACCTCCGGCGTCCTGTGGTTCTACAAGGGCACCGGCGACTACCGGGCCCCGTTCGCCACCCGCGTGCGGGTCGGCGGCGGCTGGGGCGTCTACAACCAGATCACGGCCGTCGGGAACATAGCGGGCTCCGCCTCCGGCGACCTGGTCGCCCGCGACACCTACGGCGTCCTCTGGCTCTACCAGGGCACCGGGGCCGGCACGTTCTCCCCGCGGGTCCGGATCGGCTCCGGCTGGGGCTCGTACACCTCCCTCGTCGGCGTGGGCGACTTCGACCGCGACGGCCTGGGCGACCTGTACGCGGTCGGCGCCTCCGGCTCCCGCCTCTACTCGGGCACCGGCAGCGTGACGGGCCCGTTCAAGCCGGCCACGTTCACCTCGGTGCACTCGGACGCGAGTCGCTTCAACGCGATCTTCTGATCGCGTACGGCGTGCGTGACCGGTCCGGCCCCGGGGGCGGGCGCGGCGAGCGCCGCCGCCCCCGGCGCAACCGCACAATTGCCGGACCGGCCGTACAACCTTTCGGTCCTGCCGGCGGTCCTGCGGGCGTGGCGAGACATCGCCCCCCCCCCCCCCCCGGGGGGGGGCCCCCCGTTCCCCCCCCCCCAACCCCCCCCCCCCGCCCCGCCCCGGCCGAGAAAGGAAAAGACAAC
>NZ_JBEXSZ010000264.1:0-4933 GCF_040613865.1 Streptomyces sp. NPDC006197
GGCCTGCCGCATCCTCAAGGCCGAGGGCCTGCGGGTGATCCTGGTCAACTCCAACCCGGCCACCGGAAGCCACTCGGCTTCCGGGCCGGCCGACCCCGTGCAGCCCGGTCCCGACCGGGGCACCGAGTTCACCGAGCGCGACCGCTCCGCCCCGGACGGCGATCTCGGCGACGGCGTCCGTCCCGTGCCGAGCCGCGAGGTCGGAGAGCCGGTCCTGGCCGGCGCGGTGAGGGCCCGACGCTCCGGGAGCCCGGAGCGCGACCTCCCGGTGCTTGCCAGATGCGAATCGAAAAGGAGTAAATATGGGACATGAGCGGAGAAACGGACCATAAGGTGGGCGATCGTTCCGAAAGCCCTATCGAGGGCCCGCGACGCATCAGGTCCTGGCTGACCAGACGCAGCGTCGCCCGCCAGGTTTTCCTTCTCCAGCTGGTTCTCGTGGTGCTCCTCGTCGCCGCCGCGGTCGTGGCGATCGTCGTGCAGGCCCGGCGCGACACCATGACCGACGCCCGGCACCGGACCATCGCCGCCGCCGAGTCCTTCGCTCACGCTCCAGGGCTCGTACGGGCACTGCAGAGCGACTTTCCGACGATCGAGCTCCAGCCCCTCGCCGAAGGGGCCCGCAAGGCCGCCGGCATCGACGCCCTGATCGTGTACGAACTCGACGGGATCACCCTCACCCACAGCGACCCCACCCAGCTCGGCAAGCACGTCATCGGCCCCTACGCGGAAGCAGCCGCCGGTCGGCCCTTCACCCGCACCTTCCAGGGTGCTCTGGGGCTCTCCGTGGTCTCGGCGGCGCCCGTCAGGGACACCAAGGGGAACGTGGTCGCCATCGTGTCCGCGGCGGTGACGGTCGAGAAGGTGCAGCACTCGGTGAACCAGCAGCTGCCCGTCTTCCTGGGCAGCGCGGCCGGCGCCCTCGCCCTCGTCGCCCTCGGCACGGGCCTGGTGAGCCGGCGGCTGCGCCGCCAGACCCACGGGCTGGGTCCGGCGGAGATGACCCGCATGTACGAGCACCACGACGCGGTCCTGCACGCCGTCCGCGAGGGCGTGCTCATCACGGGCCGGGACCACCGACTGCTGCTCGCCAACGACGAGGCGCGCCGGCTCCTCCACCTCCCGGCGGACGCGGAGGGCCGCCGCGTCACGGACCTGGGCCTCGACACCTCCCTCACGGCCCTCCTGGCGTCGGACCGGATCGCCACCGACGAGGTCCACCTGGCCGCGGACCGCCTCCTCGCCCTCAACAAACGGGTCACACTGCCCCCCGGCGGCCAGCACGGCAGCGTGGTGACCCTGCGGGACACCACGGAACTGCGCTCCCTCTCCGGGCGGGCCGAGGTGGCGAGGGAGCGGTTGTCCCTGCTCTACGACGCCGGAGTGCGCATCGGAACGACCCTGGACGTCGTGCGCACCGCCGAGGAGCTGGCGGAGGTGGCGGTCGCAGGCTTCGCGGACGTCGTCACCGTCGAACTCCTGGACCCCGTCCTGCGGGGCGAGGAACCGGCCGGAGCGAGCACCGAGCTGCGCCGGGCGGCCATGGCCGGCATCACCGAGGAGCACCCCCTCTACCCCTCCGGAGAACTGATCCGCTTCGTACCGGGATCGCCGGTGGACACCAGCGTCAAGGAGGGCCGCTCCGTGGTAGTGGCCGACCTCGCCTCCTCCACCGGATGGCGTGCCCAGGACGAGGAACGAGCCCGGAGGGTCCTTCACTACGGCATCCACTCCCTGGCGGTCGTGCCGCTGCGCGCACGGGGCGTGGTCCTGGGAGTGGCGAACTTCTGGCGGTCGGAGGACTCCGCGTCGTTCTCCGACGAGGACCTGTCCTTCGCCGAGGAACTGACGACCAGGGCCGCGGTCTCCATCGACAACGCCCGCCGCTACACCCGCGAGCACGCGATGGCGGTCACCCTCCAGCGCAGCCTGATGCCGCGCAACCTCCCCGACGACGAGGCCCTCGACGTGGCCTCCCGCTACCTGCCCGCCGAGTCCGGCGTGGGAGGCGACTGGTTCGACGTGATCCCGCTGCCCGGCGCCCGGGTGGCGCTGGTCGTGGGCGACGTCGTCGGCCACGGCCTGCACGCCGCGGCCACCATGGGCCGGCTGCGCATCGCCGTACACAACTTCTCGGCCCTCGACCTTTCCCCGGACGAACTGATCCGGCGCCTGGACGAACTCGTGGCCCTCCTCGACACCCAGGACGAGTCCTCCGAGGGATGGGGAGAGACGATCACCGGAGCCACGTGCCTGTGCGTCGTCTACGACTCCGTCTCCGGCGAAGCCGTCGTGGCCACGGCAGGACATCTGCCGCCGGCGGTCGTCCGGCCCGACGGAAGCGTGGAGCTCCTGACAGCGCCGGTCTCCCCGCCCCTCGGACTGGGCGACGGCATGCCCGTCGAGACGATCCGGACGACCCTGCCGGAGGGCTCCCGGCTCGTGCTCTACACCGACGGCCTCCTCGAGGACCGCGCCCGAGACCCCGACGAGAGCCTGGACGCCCTGCGCGACGCCCTCTCGGGCCCCGACCGCACGCCGGAGGAGACCTGCGCCGCGGTCATCGACACGATGCTGCCCGCAGGGTCGGGCGACGACGTCGCACTCCTCGTGGCGCGCGTTCGCCGTCTGGACCCCCACCGGGTCGCCGAATGGGACGTGCCGCGCGACCCGGCGGCCGTGAGCCCGGTCCGCAACGCGTGCGCCCGCAAGCTGGCCGAGTGGGGCCTGGACGACATCGCCTTCGGCACCGAACTCATCCTCAGCGAACTGATCACCAACGCCGTCCGCTACGGCCTCGACCCCATCCGGGTGCGACTCCTGCACAGCAGCTCCCTGATCTGCGAGGTCTCCGACGGAAGCAGCACCTCCCCGTACATCCGGCGGGCCAGCGACACCGACGAAGGAGGTCGCGGCCTCTTCCTCGTCGCCCAGTACGCCGAGAAGTGGGGCACCCGCTACTCCCCCCGGGGAAAGACCATCTGGGCCGCCCAGGCGATCGGCTCCGGCGCGGGGCCCGACCTGGACGGGCTGGGGGAGGAGGACATCCTCAGCCAATGGGACGACGTGGAGCTGTGAAGGCCGCCGGCGGGAGGCACCCGCAGGTGCGCTCCACACGGACACCACCGAAATGCCCGAGTAGTCTGGAAAACGCCCTGCCGTTCCCCTGGCCCTGCGGAGACGCCGTGGTCGAACCTTCCCGAACGCGCACCGCCGCCCTGATCGCCTGCCTCTGCGCCGTGGCGCTGGGTCTCGGTGCCTGTGGGGAGAAGGACGAGCCGCTACGGGTGGTGCCTCCCGCCGTGGCCGGCTCCGCCGCGGAAGCCGGCGGCATGGACGCGCTCGTCAAAGAGGCGAAGAAAGAGGGCACGCTCCACACGACGACCCTGCTGCGCCACTGGGCGAACTACGGCGGTCTGATGGACGGCTTCGAGAAGAAGTACGGGATCAAGATCGTCAACAGCAATCCGTTCGGGTCGAGCCAGCAGGAGATCGACGACATCAAGCGGAACCGCGGCAAGGCGAACGCCCCCGACGTGCTCGACCTCGGTGACGCCTTCGCCCAGGCAGCCGCGCGCCAGGGCCTGCTGGCCCCCTATCGGGTCGCCGACTGGGACAGGATTCCGGCGAACCAGAAGGACCCGAGCGGTGCCTGGTTCAACAGCTACGGCGGCTACGTGTCCATCGGCTGCGACAACAACCGGGTCGCGGTCTGCCCCGTCTCCTTCACCGATCTGCTCAAGCCCGAGTACCGGGGCATGGTGGCGCTCAACGGCAACCCCACGACGGCCGGATCGGCCTTCGCCGGTGTATACGCGGCAGCCCTGGCCAACGGGGGCTCGTTCGACGACATCCAGCCGGGCATCGACTTCTTCTCGAAGCTCGACAAGGTCGGCAACTACAACCGCGGCAACCCCAACCCGGAGGCGATCGTCCGCGGCGAGACCCCCATCAGCATCGAGTGGGACTTCCTCAACCTCAGGCACATCGACGAACTGCGGGGCACCGACGTGCGCTGGAAGGTGTCCATCCCCTTCGACGGAAGCTTCTCGCAGTACTACGCACAGGCGATCAACAAATACGCCCCGCACCCGGCCGCGGCCCGTCTGTGGCAGGAGTACCTGGCCGGCACGCACGGCCAGAACCTCCGGCTGACGGGCTACGCCCGCCCCGTGCTGATGGACGTCATGGCGAAGGACGGCACTCTCGACAAGGACAAGGCCTCGCGGTTGCCGACGGTGGAAGGCGGGGCCCCGACCTTCCCCTCCGAATCACAGCTCAACCAGGCGCTGCGGGTGGTGAGGGAGAACTGGGACGCGGCCATCAACGGATGAACGGCGGAGAAGGAGCCGGGGCGGGGGTGTCGGTCCAGACAGGGAAAGCGGACTTCGACCATGGATTGTGAAGGCGACCGGCGGACGGACCAACGGTAACGGCGCCAGGGGGAGAGGCGGTGAATCTCCTGGTGGGCGCTGGGTGAGAGTGCCTCCGGTGGGGTCTCTTGACAGGTCGCACTCGGGCTTTCAAACTCTTCCCAACACCCCGCGTTAACGTAAACACGAAGAGGCGACACGCAGCCGTAACACGGCGGCCACCTCCCTCCGCCACGGGCCGCGTTGCCCCGACCTCACTACCGCATCCACGGTCCTCGGTCGGTCATCGCCTTCGCGTACACCTCCTCCGTACGCATCCACTCATCCCCACCCCCCTCGCAGGCACATCGGGTTCGCCGTGGACGGCGCGACTCGTACGTGTCGATCCCGCACAGCAAGAGGCAAGTGATCATGTCGCGTAAAAGAACCGGGGCATCGGCGGTCTTCGCCGTCCTGTCCGCGCTCCTCCTGTCCCTCTTCGGTGCCATGGGCACGGCTCATGCCGCGTCGGTGACCATCGACAACGCCACCCAGTTCACCGACCCGGCGGGCAATCCCGT
>NZ_JBEXSZ010000265.1:0-4669 GCF_040613865.1 Streptomyces sp. NPDC006197
AGTCGGTTTACAGCTACTGGAGCCCTGGGTGACCAAACAGGAGCGCCCCCGTCGCCGTGCGGCGAGGAACGTCAGGCGAGTGCGGGTGCTCGCGTGAACCTCCTGCGTGCCCCCGTGCCCACGGCGCCGACGGGCGACGGACGGGGGTCCTCTTCGCCCCTCAGCAGGGCGATCAGCGAGGTACGGGCCCGGGCGACCCGCGAACGGACCGTGCCGACGGGACAGCCGATGGCCTCGGCGGCCTCGGCATAGGGCAGGCCCAGGAGCTGGGTGAGGACGAAGGCCTCCTTCCGTTCGGCCGGGATGGAGGCCAGGAGTTCGGCCAGGGCCACGCCGTCCTCGAAACCGGGAAGGCCCTGCGGCTGGGTGTGCTCCGCCTCCCGCTGCCAGTCGTCGCGGTCGGACAGGCGTGGACGGGCCGCGGCATGCCGCAGGCTGTCGACCACGGTCCGGCGCGCGATCGAAAGCAGCCAGGTACGGGCCGAGGAACGCCCCTGGAACCGGGGCAGCGCGGCGAGCGCGCGGAGGAAGACCTCCTGGGTGAGGTCGTCGGCCGCCTGGCGGTCGGCACTGAGGTAGGCGACGTACCGCCAGACGTCGCGGTGTAGGGCGCGGACGAAGAGATCGGCCTTGGCCGGGTCGCCGTCCCGCGCCGCGAGCGCGAGAAGGGTCGTCGCCGCGTCGGTGTCGGTGTCGGACGGGTGAGTCGGGCGGGTCGGTTTCATCGGTCCCGGGTGGAGGATGCCGTGGGCAGGGGTCATCGCCACAAGTCCTTACGAGGCAGGGAGATCCGGCGGCGCGCGAATGGGCGGCGCCGGTGACGGGTGTCATGCGGCCATGCGGAAGGCATGGCCGATGCCCGAGCGACGGACGTGCGGAGGTACCGGACCGTCGGGCTCGGGAAGCCGGCTGTCAGAAGACAGCGAGTGCCTGCGGAGGACCCCGGGAGATGACGGAATGAGCGAGAAGAAGCCGCCTGGGAGCGCTTTCGTCACCGGCGCGATCCGGCCGGATGCGAGACCGCCGCGGTGGTACGGGAACGATGACGGCGAGCAGCAGGCGCAGAGGCCGGAAGAGTCCCAGCGGCAGCGCCCGCAGCACACGGAAGACGGCGCGCTCGCCGTACGCCATCCACAGCCCGCTCAGGAGCGCGGCGAGGAGGTGCGCCGACAGCATGCCCAAGGACGAGGAAAAGTCCGTCATGTCATGTGCGGCGGGCGCCTCGGTCACGGCCGTGCCGACCCGCGCGACAGCCTCGTGACCCATGGCCATGTGCTGCATGCCTCCGTGGCCCATGGCCGCGTGCTGCATGGCCTCGTGCGCCATGTGCGCATGGTCCATGGTCGTGCGGGCGGCGTTCGCGGGCATGGTGCCGGCCGCCTGGGACCAGGAGAACGCCGTGTGCAGCACGCTCTGGACAGCCACCGTCGTCGCCGTGACGGCGAGCAGGCCGCGCTCGCGGCCGGCGAGGAACCAGGCGACGGCCATGGTGGCCGCGAACGCGAGAGCCAGCGCCCAACCAGGCACCGGATGGCCCGACATGAGGATGTGGCCGACGGCCGCGAGCAGCACGCAGACGGCCGCGAACATCGCGGCCCGCCCTCCTCGCGAACATCGACCTGGTGTCATGGCGCGCCCATCCTTGCACCCCTCTCCGGAGGCGTGAGGGCGGGTACGGCCGCGATGGGGCCGCCCCCTCGACCTGTCGGGTCATGAGTACGCGACTGTGGCGCGGCCCACAAGAGCGCCTCGGGAACTCCCTGCACGGTCGGGACGACTCCCTCATGTCGACGACGGACGGCCCGTTCGTTGCAAGGGGAGGGGCGCCACGTGAAGACCGCAGGTACGGAAGCGGCCGCACCGGCCGAGACACGCCCGGGCGCGCCGCGCGGACTGACCGCGCTCCTGACGACCGCCATGGCCTTCTCGATGATGCAGCTCTTCCTGATCGGAGCCCTCGGTCCCCGGCTTGTCGAAGGTCTCGGCATGTCGGAGACGGTCCTCGGTCTGACCACGACGGTCGGCTTCGGCACCGCTGCCGTCCTCTCGCCCGCCGGCGGCCGGATCGTGGACCGGGTCGGCCCCCGCCGAGCGCTCGTGGCTCTGCTCGCGGTGTCGGCGGTGGCGCTCGCCCTCATCGGTGCGGCTCCGGGGCCCGCCCTGCTCCTCGGGGCCGTCGCGCTCGGCGGCCTCCCGCAGGCGCTGGCCAACCCCGCGACGAACAAGGCGATCCTGGCCGCCGTCCCGGCGCCGAGGCGGGGAGCGGTCACCGGCTCCAAGCAGTCCGGAGTCCAGCTGGGCGCCTTCGCGGCCGGGCTGCCCCTCGCGACGGCGGCGGGCCTCCTCGGCTGGCGGGGCGCGGTGTGGGTGGCCGCCGGCGCGGCGCTCCTCGCGGCCCTGTGGGCCTGGCGGACGCTGCCGGCCGATGCCCCTCCGAAGGGCGGCGCCGTCCTGCCCGCGCAGGCGGGGCCCGGTAGTCCCGTGTCCTGGCTCGCGGCCTACTCGCTCTTCCTGGGCGCCGGCATCGCCTCCGTCAACACCTACCTCGCACTGTTCGGCGCCCAACGCCTCGGCATGGGACCGGCGGTGGCGGGCGCGCTGGTCGCCGTTCTCGGCGTGTCGGGGATCGCCGGCCGCGTCGGCTGGTCCCGGGCCGCCACGCCCGGTCGGGCCCCGTGGCTTCCGGGCCTGCTGGCCGGGGGAGCCGTCGGGGCGGCCCTGCTCCTGGCCGTGGCCGTCCGCGTCGAGCCCGTCGTATGGGTGGCGGCCATCGCCGTGGGGGTGTTCGCGGTGTCCGGGAACGCGGTGTCCATGGTGCTCGTGATGCAGCGCTCGGCACCCGGCCGCGCCGGGCAGGACTCGGCGCTGGTCGCCGCAGGCTTCTTCGCCGGATTCGCCGTGGGCCCGCTACTGTTCGGACTCCTCGCGGAGCGCGGCCGGTACGGCCAGGGCTGGCTCCTTGTGGCGGCGGAGTTCGCCGTCGCGGGGGCGGTCGCCTACGCCTGGGTGCTGCGGGACCGCCGTACGAGGACGGGAGCGACGGCATGACCGCCGGTGCGTGGGCCGAAGAGGCGCTCGGCCTTCTCTTCCAGCGCGTCACGGAGACTCTTGGCCAAGTGGGCGTGTGCTTCCCGCTGTACGCCGATCCGGCCGACGGTCACTGGATGACCACCGGGCGAGGCTCGTGGACCGGCGGCTTCTGGGCCGGTCTCCTCTGGCTGCGCGCCCGGCACACCGGAAGCGACACCGACCACGCGGCGGCCGCTGCCGCCACTGCCCGGCTCGCCCCGTGGGTCGACGCGGACACCGCGACCCGCGGGCTCATCCTCTGGTACGGCACGGCCCTGGCCGCCGGGGACGAGACAGCCCGCGCCCTGCGCGAGCGCGCGGCGAAGGCCGCGCTCGCGGCACGGGACCCGGCCCTCGGCCTGGTCCCGTGGGGCTCCGCCCTGGGCGGCCCACGACTGCGGGCACGTGCTGACGGAGTCCCCGGCCTCGTACCCTTGCTGGCCTCTGCCGGCCCCGAGGGGCAGGCAGCCGCAGCCGCACACCTCCACCGGCATCTCGACCTGTGCCTGCCTTCCGGCGAGGGCGCCCAACGGCCTTGTCCCGCATGGCGACTCGACGAGGTGGACGGCTGGGTGGCGGAACGGGACCCGGCGCCCGGCTGGAGCCGGGGCGAAGCATGGCTCCTCCTGGCCGTCGCCGATGCCCTCCTGCGCCTGGACCGGAGTTCACGAGACTCGGGCCGACTGTCACGGGCGGCCGAACTGCTCCTCGACCACTGCGAGTTCCTCACCGGCCCGCTCGTCCCCCAGGCCGAGGCGGGCCATCCCGACGGTTTCCTGGACACCTCCGCCGGTGCCATCGCGGCGGTCGCGCTGCTGAAGCTCGCCCGGGCTTCCGGGCCTGCGTGGACCTCCGCGTGCGCGGCCCGAGCGGAGGCCGTTCTGCACCGGCTCGTGGACGTCCATCTCACCCGGCAGGGAAGCGCCCGCCCGGCGGGCATGCTCCTCGACGGCTGCTACGACGCGCGCAGCGGCACGGCCGTCCGGCACGAACTGGTCTGGGGTGACTTCTTCCTGGCCCTTGGCCTCTCCGCGCTCCTCGGTCGCGTCGACCTCAGGCAGGTGTGACAGCCTTCTGCCGGGACCGCAGCACGCGCCGGGCGACGGAGGAGACGTGCTGCTCGTCCGGCCCGTCGAGGATCCGGGCCGTCCGCCCCGTGCGGAACAGTGCGGGAAGCGGGGTGTCCGGCCCGAGGCCGGCCGCGCCGAAGACCTGGACAGCGCGGTCGGCGACCTCCTGCAGCGTGCGCGCGGCGGCCGTTTTCGCGAGGCCCACCTCCACATGGGCGTCGCGCCCCTCGGCGACCAGGGCCATCGCCTCGTACACGAGCGGACGGGTGGTCCGCAGCGCCAACAGCGCCTCGAAGACGTGCTGCTGGACGAGCTGACGGTCCGCGAGCGGTCGGCGTGCGCCCCGCTGTTCCCCGGCGCGCTCGCACATGAGGTCGAAGGCCCGCTGGGCCTGGCCGACCCACCGCAACGCCCGCAGAGTGCGGCCCAGTTGGAGGCGATGAAGGGGTGGTCGCGCTCGATCTCGCCGAGCTTGGAGGCACCACCGGGCGAACCGAGCTCGTCGAAGAACTCGACGTTCGCCTTGTAGT
>NZ_JBEXSZ010000266.1:0-4589 GCF_040613865.1 Streptomyces sp. NPDC006197
CTGGGCCGACGGCTTCGGCGAGGCGCTGAACGCCGAGTTCGGCGAGGAGCGCGCCGCCGAGCTGCTCCGCCGCTACGGCAACGCCTTCTCCGAGGGCTACAAGGCCGACCACTCGCCGCGCGCCGCCGTCGCCGACCTGGTCCGCATGGAGAACCTCGCCGCCAGCGGCAAGGACTTCGCGCTCTCCCTCTACGAGCCGGTCGCCGCCGGTCCCGGCGAGCGCCGCTTCAAGATCTACAAGACGGGCGACCAGATCTCCCTCTCCGCCGTCCTGCCGGTCCTCAACCGGCTCGGCGTCGAGGTGACCGACGAGCGTCCGTACGAGCTGCGCTGCGCCGACCGCACCCACGCCTGGATCTACGACTTCGGCCTGCGGATGCCGGCCGCCTCCGGCAACGGCGGCGACTACCTCGGCGACGACGCCCGCGAGCGGTTCCAGGAGGCCTTCGCCGCCACCTGGACCGGCCAGGCCGAGAACGACAACTTCAACTCGCTCGTCCTCTCCGCCGGGCTCACCTGGCGCGAGGCGATGGTGCTGCGCGCCTACGCCAAGTACCTGCGCCAGGCCGGGGCGACCTTCAGCCAGGACTACATGGAGGACACCCTCCGCGACAACGTCCACACCACCCGGCTGCTCGTCTCCCTCTTCGAGGCCCGGATGGCGCCGGAGCGCCAGCGCGCCGGCACCGAGCTGATCGACGGCATCCTGGAGGAGCTGGACGGCGCCCTCGACCAGGTCGCGAGCCTGGACGAGGACCGGATCCTGCGGTCCTTCCTCACCGTCATCAAGGCGACGCTGCGGACGAACTTCTTCCAGACGGCGGCGGACGGCAAGCCGCACTCCTACGTGTCGATGAAGTTCGACCCGCAGGCCATCCCGGACCTGCCGGCGCCGCGCCCGGCCTTCGAGATCTGGGTGTACTCCCCGCGCGTCGAGGGCGTCCACCTGCGCTTCGGCAAGGTCGCCCGAGGCGGCCTGCGCTGGTCCGACCGCCGCGAGGACTTCCGCACGGAGATCCTCGGCCTGGTCAAGGCGCAGATGGTGAAGAACACCGTCATCGTGCCGGTCGGCGCCAAGGGCGGCTTCGTCGCCAAGCAGCTCCCGGACCCGACCGTGGACCGGGACGCCTGGCTGGCCGAGGGCATCGCCTCGTACAAGACCTTCATCTCGGCGCTCCTCGACATCACCGACAACCTGGTCGCGGGCGAGGTCGTGCCGCCGGTCGACGTGGTCCGCCACGACGAGGACGACACGTACCTGGTGGTCGCCGCCGACAAGGGCACCGCGACCTTCTCCGACATCGCCAACGGGGTCGCGGAGTCGTACGGCTTCTGGCTCGGCGACGCCTTCGCCTCCGGCGGCTCCGCCGGCTACGACCACAAGGGCATGGGCATCACCGCCCGCGGCGCCTGGGAGTCCGTCAAGCGGCACTTCCGCGAGCTGGGCCACGACACCCAGACCGAGGACTTCACCGTCGTCGGCGTCGGCGACATGTCCGGCGACGTCTTCGGCAACGGCATGCTGCTGAGCGAGCACATCCGCCTGGTCGCCGCCTTCGACCACCGGCACATCTTCATCGACCCGAACCCGGACGCGGCCGTCTCGTACGCCGAGCGCCGCCGGCTCTTCGACCTGCCGCGTTCCTCGTGGGCGGACTACGACACCTCGCTGCTCTCGGCGGGCGGCGGCATCTACCCCCGCAGCGCCAAGTCCATCCCGGTCAACGCGCAGATGCGGGCCGCCCTCGGCATCGAGGACGGCGTCACCAAGCTGACCCCGGCCGAGCTGATGAAGTCGATCCTGCAGGCGCCCGTCGACCTGCTGTGGAACGGCGGCATCGGCACGTACGTGAAGTCCTCGGCCGAGTCCAACGCCGACGTCGGCGACAAGGCCAACGACGCCATCCGCGTCGACGGCCAGGACGTCCGCGCCCAGGTCATCGGCGAGGGCGGCAACCTCGGCGCGACCCAGCTGGGCCGCATCGAGTTCGCCCGTGCCGGCGGCCCCGAGGGCCAGGGCGGCAAGGTCAACACCGACGCGATCGACAACAGCGCCGGCGTCGACACCTCCGACCACGAGGTCAACATCAAGATCCTGCTCAACGGGCTCGTCGCCGAGGGCGACATGACCGTCAAGCAGCGCAACAAGATCCTCGCGGAGATGACGGACGAGGTCGGCCGGCTCGTCCTGCGCAACAACTACGCGCAGAACACGGCCCTGGCCAACGCCGTCGCCCAGTCGCCGTCCCTGCTCCACGCCCACCAGCGCTTCATGCGCCGCCTGGGCCGGGACGGGGCCCTCGACCGCTCCCTGGAGTTCCTGCCCAACGACCGGCAGATCCGCGAGCTCCTCAACAACGGCCGGGGCCTGAGCCAGCCCGAGCTCGCCGTCCTCCTCGCGTACACCAAGATCACGGTGGCCGACGAGCTGATCGGTACGGAGCTGCCGGACGACCCGTACCTGCGCGGGCTGCTCCACGCGTACTTCCCGACGCTGCTGCGCGAGAAGTTCCCCGAGGCCGTCGACAACCACGCCCTGCGCCGCGAGATCATCACGACGGTCCTGGTCAACGACACCGTCAACACCGGTGGCTCGACCTTCCTGCACCGCCTCCGCGAGGAGACCGGCGCGTCGATCGAGGAGATCGTCCGCGCGCAGACCGCGGCCCGGGTCGTCTTCCGCCTCGGCCAGGTCTGGGACGCCGTCGAGGCCCTCGACAACGTGGTGCCGGCCGACGTCCAGACCCGGATGCGGCTGCACTCCCGCCGGCTCGTCGAGCGCGGCACCCGCTGGCTGCTCAACAACCGGCCGCAGCCGCTCCAGCTCAGCGAGACCATCGAGTTCTTCGCCGAGCGCGTCGAGGAGGTCTGGGCGCAGCTGCCGCAGCTGCTGCGCGGCGCGGACCTGGAGTGGTACCAGTCGATCCTGGACGAGCTGACCGAGCTCGGCGTGCCGGAGGAGCTCGCGCTGCGCGTCGCCGGCTTCTCCTCCGCCTTCCCGATCCTCGACGTCGTCGCGATCGCGGACCGGATGGGCAAGGAGCCGCTCGCGGTCGCCGAGGTCTACTACGACCTGGCCGACCGGCTGCGGATCACCGACCTGATGGACCGGATCATCGAGCTGCCGCGCAGCGACCGGTGGCAGTCGATGGCCCGTGCCTCGATCCGTGAGGACCTCTTCGCGGCGCACGCGGCGCTGACCGCCGACGTCCTGACGGTCGGCAACGGCACCACCAGCCCCGAGGAGCGGTTCAAGGAGTGGGAGGAGAAGAACGCGGCGATCCTGGGCCGCGCGCGGACGACCCTGGAGGAGATCCAGGGCTCGGACACCTTCGACCTGGCGAACCTGTCGGTGGCGATGCGGACGATGCGGACGCTGCTCCGCTCGCACAGCTAGTGCCGTAGGAGAGACATGAGGAAGGGCCCCGCCGGTGTTCCGGTCGGGGCCCTTCCTCATTCCGCGTCGGGCGTCGCCGTCGAGGTCCACAGGCGGCGGGCGGCGAGCAGGGCCGCCGCGAGGAGCAGGCCGTTGCGGAGCACCATGACGGCCAGGCCGGTGGTGGTGCCGTCCACCACGTCCGCGTAGAGGACGGGGTACGCGAGGGAGCTGAGGGCGGCCGCCGGGAGGAGCAGCAGGGCGACCGGGCGCATCACGGTGTCGCGGGAGGTCAGGCAGACGGCGGCGAGGCCGATCAGCCAGACCATGTACTGGGGGCTGATCACCCGGCTGGTGACGGTGAAGAGCAGGACGGCGGCGAGGGCCGCGTCGAGCGGGGTGGCGGGGGTCCAGCGGCGGGCCTGGAGGCGCCACAGGAGCAGCCAGCCGAAGGCGAGGACGGTGAGCAGCAGGGCGAGGTGCCCGAGGGTGGAGACGTACGGGCCGACGTACTCGAAGGCCCCGTAGCGGAAGTCGACCCTGCCCGACCAGGCTCCGGTGGCGCGGGCCACCGCGAGGGCCGTGCCGCCCAGGGACTCGATCTGGATGCCGCGGTTGCCCTGCTGGCGCAGGAAGCCCAGCGACTCGGAGAAGAGCAGCGCCAGGGTGGCCAGGAGCGCGAGGGCGGTGACGGCGGCGGCGGTCCAGGCCTCCCGGGTGGTACGGCCCCGGGGCGTGCCGATCAGGGCGAGCGCGGGCCACACCTTGACCATGGCGCCGATCCCGGCGAGCGCGCCGCCGAGCCGGTGGGCGGCGGGGGAGCGGGCGCCGAGGGCGAGCAGGGCGAGCACGGCGAGGGCGGTGGTCTGCACGTCGTACCGGGCGAGCGGCAGGTGGAGGAGGAGCGGGAGGCCGCAGACCCAGATCCAGGCGCCGTGGGTGAGGCGGGCGCTGTCGGCACGGGCGAGGGCGAGCGTGACGACGGCGTCGGCGAGGAGGGTGAGGGCGACGAAGGCCTGGAAGTAGGTGAGCCAGGGGAGGAGGAGGCCCGGGGCCATGACCACGAGTCCCGCACCGGGCGGGTACTGCCACATGGCGTCGCCGGGCGGGAAGGTGCCGGCGGCGAACTGCCCGTACCAGTACTGGTAGAGGCCCACCTCGCGGCCCACTCCGCCGATGCCGAGGTCGTCACGGACGAGCAGCAGGAGCATGC
>NZ_JBEXSZ010000267.1:0-4525 GCF_040613865.1 Streptomyces sp. NPDC006197
GCGCGGCCCGCCGCAAGGCGGAGAGCGAGGGGAAGGCCGGCCCCTTCGACAAGGCCGTCGAGGTGGCCGTCGCCTACGCGGAGGCGCTGGAGCACGCACGGTCAGACACCCGAAAAGGTCGGGGGGTTGTACGGCCGGCGGCCGGAGATCCCTTCAGGAGAAGCGGCGGTGTGCCGCCGAGCCCGTCACGGCAGGTCCCGCCGGTCCGCCGCGCTCCGTCACGTGCCGTCCCGCCGCTCCACCACACCCCGGGCGTACGCCGCCTGCCCGGCGTGCTGGAGGTCGTCCGCGATCACCGACACCAGCCGGACACCGAGGGTGACCGGAGGGTCCCAGCGGGTGTCGACGATCCGGTCCAGGTCCGCGTTCGTGACCGTACGGATCAGTTCCTCGGTACGGGCGTGCACGGCGTCGTGGTAGCCGAGCAGCAGCTCCGCGGGCGCGCGGACCTCGGCGACCTGCGCGCTCGTCTGCCCGTAGCCGGTGGCGCGCTTCGGGAAGGGCAGCCCGAAGCGGTCCGCCCAGCCGTCGGAGGTCCACAGCTGGTCCGTGTCGAAGGCGTCCGCGAGGTGGTCGTCCTGGACCCGGGTGAGGTGCCAGACGAGCCAGGCGATCGAATTGGCGTCGGGGTCGATCCGTACGGCGAGCTCCTCGTCCGTCAGCCCCTCCACGGCCTCGTGGACGACCTCACGGATCCGGCCGAACGCGTCGACCAACAGCCCGGCACTGTTCATCCCTCCACGGTCGCCTCCCCGGGGAGGCCCCGCAAGCGCAGCCCGGCGGGCCCGGAAAAGGGCAGGAGCCCCGGCTCGTGCCGTGAGGCACGGAGCGGGGCTCCTTGGGTACTGCTCTAGTCGTGCGTTCGCCGACCCGGGCAACTTAGGCCGGGGAGACGTTCTCCGCCTGCGGGCCCTTCGGGCCCTGCGTGACGTCGAAGGTCACGAGCTGGTTCTCCTCGAGCGAGCGGAAGCCGTTCGCGTTGATCGCGGAGTAGTGGACGAAGACATCCGGGCCGCCGCCGTCCTGGGCGATGAAGCCGAAGCCCTTTTCAGCGTTGAACCACTTCACGGTTCCGGTAGCCATGAGCCCTCCTATGGGCCAAAGGGTCGCCCTGCTCCAGAACCTGCAAACAAGTCTGAAAACTACAAAAGCCTGCGGGTCACATGCTCCGCAGGCTCTGTACTGCAAGGGAAACCAAACTGCAACTTGCGTCGAGCGTAGCACGCAGGATGCTCTCGGCGGTAGAGGGAAAGATCACGTCACCCGCATGTTTGATTCCGTTCCGCGCGCTGACGCGCGTGCCCCGCCGATGCCCACACTGCGAGACGGGTCTAGCCTCGCGATGTGGACAAAGCAACCGACGACCAGCAGCGCAGCCGGCCCCGCGTCGGACACATCCAGTTCCTGAACTGCCTCCCCCTCTACTGGGGCCTCGCCAGGACCGGGACGCTCCTCGATCTCGAGCTCACCAAGGACACGCCGGAGAAGCTCAGCGAGCGGCTCGTCCGGGGCGATCTCGACGTCGGCCCGATCACCCTCGTCGAGTACCTCCGGAACGCGGACGACCTGGTCGCGCTCCCCGACATCGCCGTCGGCTGCGACGGGCCCGTCATGTCCTGCGTGATCGTCTCCCAGCGGCCCCTGGCGGAGCTCGACCGCGCGCGCGTGGCCCTCGGCTCCACCTCCCGCACCTCCGTGCGCCTCGCCCAGCTGATCCTGGCCGAGCAGTACGGGGTCGAGCCCGACTACTACACCTGCCCGCCGGACCTCGGCCTGATGATGCAGGAGGCGGAGGCCGCCGTCCTCATCGGCGACGCCGCGCTCCGGGCCTCCCTGCACGACGCGCCCCGGCTCGGCCTCCAGGTCCACGACCTGGGGCTCATGTGGAAGGAGTGGACGGGTCTGCCGTTCGTCTTCGCCGTGTGGGCGGCCCGCAAGGACTTCCTGGCGCGCGAGCCGGAGACCGTCCACGAGGTGCACCAGGCGTTCCTGGCCTCGCGCGACCTCTCCCTCGAAGAGGTCGCCAAGGTCGCCGAGCAGGCCGCCCGCTGGGAGACCTTCGACGCTGAACTCCTGGAGCGGTACTTCCGCACGCTCGACTTCCGTTTCGGCCCCGAGCAACTGGCGGGCGTACGGGAGTTCGCCCGCCGCACCGGCCCCACGACCGGCTTCCCGGCGGACGTCGCGGTGGAACTCCTGCCGCCCCCGGCGCGATAAGCGGCACGGCCGCGGGGAATGGCGCGGCAAAGAAATACCGGTGGGCCCTCCCGCGCGCCGGACGGGCCTTTCCGGGCGCCGCACGGGCCTTTCCGGGCGCCGGACAGGCCTTTCCGGGCGCCACCGGGAATGCGGTCGCTCTCCCCGGGACGCCGGCACCGGGCGCCGGTGCCGGACCGCCGGTAATGGGACGCACCGGCGGCGCACCCGGAATTCACCGGATATTCGCCGGGCCCCCGCCTGTCCCTCCCCGATGGCTCACCCGCCGTCCGCTCCTCCCCGCCCTCCCCCCTCCCTCCCCGGACTCCGGCGGCCGCGGAACGGCACCCTGCGGAAGGCGCGAGGAGCGCTGGCGTAGGCTGGCTCGGTCTGTCATAACCCCTCCGAAAGGGACGCACCCGGTGACCGAGAAGGCCGAACTCCAGTCTGTTCTCGACCGCGCCGCCGCGGGTGGCCGGATCACCCCCGAGGAGGCGCTCGACCTCTACCGCTCGGCGCCCCTGCACGCACTGGGCGCCGCCGCCGACGCGGTGCGCCGCCGCCGGTACGCGGGGACCGAGCACATCGCGACGTACATCATCGAGCGGAACATCAACTACACGAACGTCTGCGTGACGGCGTGCAAGTTCTGCGCGTTCTACGCCGCCCCGAAGGACACCGAGAAGGGCTGGACCCGGGACCTCGACGACATCCTGCGCCGCTGCGCGGAGACCGTGGAGCTCGGCGGCACCCAGATCATGTTCCAGGGCGGCCACCACCCGGACTACGGCGTCGAGTACTACGAGAAGCACTTCGCCGCCATCAAGAAGGACTTCCCGCAGCTGGTCATCCACTCCCTCGGCGCCTCCGAGGTCGAGCACATGGCCCGCATCTCCGGCGTCTCCGTCGAGGAGGCCGTCACCCGCATCCACGCGGCCGGCCTCGACTCCTTCGCGGGCGCCGGCGCCGAGCTGCTCCCCGAGCGGCCGCGCAAGGCCATCGCCCCGCTCAAGGAGAGCGGCGAGCGCTGGCTGGAGATCATGGAGATCGCCCACGGGCTGGGCGTCGAATCCACCTCCACCATGCTGATGGGCACCGGCGAGACCAACGCCGAGCGGATCGAGCACCTGCGCATGATCCGTGACGTGCAGGACCGGACGGGCGGCTTCCGGGCCTTCATCCCGTACACGTACCAGCCGGAGAACAACCACCTCAAGGGCCGGACGCAGGCCACGCTCTTCGAGTACCTGCGCATGATCGCGATCGCCCGGCTCTTCCTCGACAACGTCGCCCACATCCAGGGCTCGTGGCTGACCACCGGCAAGGAGATCGGCCAGCTGACCCTGCACTACGGCGCGGACGACCTCGGCTCGATCATGCTGGAGGAGAACGTCGTCTCCTCCGCCGGAGCCAGGCACCGCTCCAACCTGCGCGAGATGATCGACATGATCCGCACGGCGGACCGCGTCCCGGCCCAGCGCAGCACCACGTACGAGCACCTCGTCGTCCACGACGACCCGGCGAACGACCCGGTCGACGAGCGCGTCGCCTCGCACATCTCGTCCACGGCGATCGCCGGGGGCACGGCGCACCCCGAGCTGAAGCTCCTCGACGCCCGCTGACGCGCCCGTGCTGACCCTCCACGTCGCCGAGGCGACGCCCGAGAGCGCCGTCCTCGTCGACGGCGCCCTCGTCGCCGCCGTCGGCCCGTACGAGGACCTGGCCGCCGCCCGGCCCGGGGCACGGGTGCGGCGGTGGCCCGGCATCCTCACCCCCGGGCTCCTCAACCCGTACGGCCCCGAGCTGCTCGAACAGACCTACCACCCGGACCCCCGGGAGGCCGCCGAGTTCGGCACCGAGCCGATCGCGGGGGAGCGGGCGCGGGCGATCTTCCGCGCCGACCCGGCCCGGCTCGGCGCCAGCGCGCGGCGCGGGGTGCAGCGGATGCTGGCGCACGGCACGGTCGCGGTCGCCGGCGAGCTGCGCGGCCGGGCCGCGCTGGACGCGGTGCGGCGGGCCGGTCTCGCCGTCGGGCAGCGGCCCCCGTCCCTGCCCGGGCCGCCGTCCCTCTCCCCGGTGCCGCTGATCCTGCTGCCCGCCCCGGCGCCGGGCGGCCCCGCCCGCTTCGCCGTCTTCGACGTCCCCGACCGGTCGGCCCTGGTCCGCCTCGGCGCGTCGACCTGCGTCGCCACCGTCCTCGGCGGCCGCCTGGTCTTCCGCGCCCGCTAGGGGGCGTCTTGCCGATCAGGCCGGGCTCGCGACGCCTGGCACCGCGCCTCGCCGCGTTGTCGTCAGTCGACAACGCTCCTTCCCCAAGTTCTCGGCTTCG
>NZ_JBEXSZ010000268.1:0-4372 GCF_040613865.1 Streptomyces sp. NPDC006197
GCCCCCGGGTGAGGGGCGGGCGCCGCGGCACCGGCTGGTGGTGTCTTCGGTACGTGCGTACGTCGGCGCGGGCGCGTCAGACGGCGAGCGCCTGGGCGCGGCGCTTCACCTCCGTGCCGCGGTTCTCGTTGAGCGCCTGCGCGGGCGTGCCCGGCAGGCTCTCGTCCGGAGTGAAGAGCCACTCCAGCATCTCTTCGTCGGTGAAGCCGTCGTCCCGCAGCAGCGTCAGGGTCCCGACCAGACCCTTGACGACCTTGTCGCCCTGGATGAAGGCGGCGGGCACGTACAGCGCGTTGTTCGGTCCGCGGCGCACGGCGATGAGCTGGCCCTCCTTGACCAGCTGCCGCACGCGCGTCACCTCGACATCGAGCATCTCCGCGATCTCGGGCAGGTTGAGCCAGGCGGGGACGAGAGCATCGATCTTTACGTCAATCTCGGTCACAGGACAAGCCTGCCATCCCGGACTGACAGCCGGTAGTCGGACCCTACCGGGCTGCCGCCTTCAGGGGGACGGACGGGTCCGCGGCGCGCTCGGGGTCGACGGGCGCGGCGGCCTCGATCAGCTTGCGGCCCTGCGCCAGGTCGCGCGGGCGGCCGACGGCGAGGAGGGCCACCGGCACGCCGGCGCGCAGCCAGAGCACGGACCAGGCCTCGTCGGCCGGGTCGCCGCGCCACAGCAGCTCGTCGGCGTCCGCGTGGTGTCCCGCGTACTGGACGAAGCGGCCGAACTGCTCGGACCAGAAGTACGGCACCGGGTCGTACGGCACGTCGGCGGCGCCGGTGATCGCCGCCGCGACCACGCGGGGCCCCTGGAGCGCGTTGTCCCAGTGGTGGACGAGGAGCCGCTCCCCGTAGCGGGCGGAGGGGAAGGAGGCACAGTCGCCGACGGCGTACACGTCGGGCAGGGAGGTGCGCAGCCGGTCGTCCGCGGTGACGGCGCCGCTCGGGTCGAGGGCGATGCCGGAGCCGGTGAGCCAGCCGGTGGCGGGGCGGGCGCCGATGCCGACGACGACGGCGTCGGCGGGCAGCTCACGGCCGTCGGCGAGGACGACGCGGCCGGGCGCACCGGGCGCACCGGGCTCGACGGTGTGTACGCGCGCGTGGGTGAGGAGTTCGGCGCCGCTCGCCCCGTACCACTCGGCCATGGGGGCGGCGACCTCGGCGGGCAGCGCTCCGGCGAGGGGGCGGTCGGCGGCCTCGACGACGGTGACGGCGCAGCCCGCCTCGCGCGCGGCGGTGGCGAACTCGGCGCCGATCCAGCCGGCGCCGACGACCACGACGGAGTGGCGGCGCTCCAGGACGGGCCCGAGGCGCACGGCGTCGTCGAGGGTGCGCAGCAGATGGACGCCGGGGACGCCCTCGGTGCCGGGCAGGGTGACGGGATGGGCGCCGGTGGCGACGACCAGGGTGTCGTACGCGACGGGTCCGGCCTCGGTGTCGATCTCGTGGTCGGCGGCGCGCAGTCCGGTGACGTCCAGGCCGAGCCGGAGCTCGATGTCGAGGTCCTCGAAGTCGATCTCGAAGGCGGAGTCCTCGGCCTTGCCGAGGAGGATCGCCTTGGAGAGCGGCGGCCGGTCGTAGGGCTGGTGGGGTTCGGCCCCGATGAGGGTCAGGGGGCCGGTGAAGCCCTGCTCGCGCAGGGCGACGGCGGTCTGGACGCCCGCCATTCCGGCGCCGACGATCACGACGTGCTGCTGGGCCTGCTTCTGCTCGCTCACCCGACCACCTTACGCATCTGACGAATCGTCAGGAATAGGGGGGTGGTGAGGGAGGGGTCTGCGGCCCCCGGCGGCGCGGGCTAGTCTGGCGGGCGTAAAGCACTCGCGGGAGTCCGGACGCACCGGGCTGAGAGGGAGGCTGGGACGGCCTCCGACCGTACGAACCTGATCCGGGTCATGCCGGCGAAGGGAGGGGCTGGACGCCCATGCGTTCTTCTCGTGTCCATGTGTCCGACGTCCGTGTCTCCGACGTCCTCGTGGTCGGGGGCGGCATCATCGGCCTGGTCACGGCCTGGCGGGCCGCGCAGCGCGGGCTGCGCACCGCCGTCGTCGACCCCGACCCGGGCGGCGGGGCCGCGCGGGTCGCGGCCGGCATGCTCGCCGCCGTCACCGAACTCCACTACGGCGAGGAGACCCTGCTCGGGCTCAACCTCGCCTCCGCGGCCCGCTACCCCGCGTTCGCCGCCGAACTGGAGGAGGCCGCCGGCCACGACGTCGGCTACCGCGCCTGCGGCACCCTCGCCGTCGCCCTCGACGCCGACGACCGGGCCCACATGCGCGAACTGCACGCCCTGCAGACCCGCTGCGGGCTCGTCTCCGAATGGCTCAGCGGCCGCGAGTGCCGCCGGCTCGAACCGATGCTGGCGCCCGGCGTCCGGGGCGGGCTGCGGGTCGACGGCGACCACCAGGTCGACCCGCGCCGACTGGCCGCCGCGCTCCTGCGCGCCTGCGAACGGGCCGGGGTCGTCTTCCACCGGACCCTCGCGGAGCGGCTCACGGTCGTGCGGGACCGGGCGCGCGGCGCCGTGCTCACCGACGGCGAGGAGCTGACGGCCGACCAGGTCGTCCTCGCCGCGGGCAGCCTCAGCGGGCGGCTCGCGGGCGTGCCCGAGGAGGTGCTGCCGCCGGTCCGCCCCGTCAAGGGCCAGGTCCTCCGGCTGCGGGTGCCGCCCGCGTACGCCCCCTTCCTCTCCCGCACCGTCCGCGCCGTCGTCCGCGGCAGCCACGTCTACCTGGTGCCCCGCGAGAACGGCGAGCTCGTCGTCGGCGCCACCAGCGAGGAGCTCGGCTGGGACACCACGGTGACGGCGGGCGGGGTGTACGAGCTGCTGCGCGACGCCCACGAGCTCGTCCCGGGCATCACCGAGCTGCCGCTCACCGAGACGCGGGCCGGACTGCGCCCCGGCTCCCCCGACAACGCGCCGCTGCTCGGCCCCACCGCCCTGCCCGGCCTGCACCTGGCCACCGGCCACTACCGCAACGGGGTGCTGCTCACCCCCGTCACCGGCGACGCCATGGCCGAGGCGCTCACCACCGGCGCCCTCCCCGACGAGGCGCGCCCCTTCACCCCCCGTCGTTTCTCCCCCGCCCCTCCCGTACGTCAGGAGCAGCCCGCATGAACGTGTCCATGACCGTGTCCGTGAACGGAGAGGCGCGCGAGCTCTCCGGCCCCCTCTCCCTGGACGCCCTCGTGGCGACCCTGACCACGGCCCCCTCGGGCGTCGCGGCGGCGCTCAACGAGACGGTCGTGCCGCGCGGCGAATGGGCCACCACGCTGCTCGGCGAGGGCGACCGGGTCGAGGTCCTCACCGCGGTGCAGGGAGGCTGACCGGAATGTCCGACGACGTTTTCACCCTCGGCGGTACGGAGTTCTCCTCCCGCCTCATCATGGGCACCGGCGGCGCCCCCAGCCTCGACGTCCTGGAACGCTCCCTCTCCGCCAGCGGTACGGAACTGACGACGGTCGCCATGCGGCGTCTGGACCCCACGGTCCAGGGCTCGGTCCTCTCCGTCCTGGAACGCCTCGGCATCCGGGTCCTGCCGAACACGGCGGGCTGCTACACCGCGGGCGAGGCCGTCCTCACCGCCCGCCTGGCCCGGGAGGCGCTCGGCACGAACTGGATCAAGCTGGAGGTCGTCGCCGACGAGCGCACCCTCCTGCCGGACGGCGAGGAGCTCCTGGCCGCGGCCGAGACCCTGGTCGACGACGGCTTCGTCGTCCTCCCCTACACCAACGACGACCCCGTCCTGGCCCGGAAGCTGGAGGACGTGGGCTGCGCGGCGATCATGCCGCTCGGCTCCCCCATCGGCTCCGGACTCGGCATCCGCAACCCGCACAACTTCCAGCTGATCGTCGAACGGGCCGAGGTCCCGGTGATCCTCGACGCCGGCGCGGGAACGGCCTCGGACGTGGCGCTCGCGATGGAGCTGGGGTGCGCGGCGGTGATGCTGGCGTCGGCGGTGACGCGGGCGCAGGAGCCGGTGCTGATGGCCGCGGCGATGCGGCACGCGGTCTCGGCGGGCCGTCTGGCCTTTCGGGCGGGCCGCATTCCCCGCCGGCACTTCGCCTCCGCGTCCTCCCCGACCACGGGCCAGGCCCACCTGGACCCGGAACGCCCAGCCTTCTGACCCCACCGGGCCTGCGCCCGCCCCCGTTGTGGGCGCCCGTTCCGCCGGGGCGGTGCCCACCCTCGCGCCCTCCGTTGTGGGCAGTCGCTTCCGCCGGGGCGGTGCCCCCGCCCACCCCCGTTGTGGGCAACTGTTCCGCTGGGGCGGTGCCCCCGCCCACCCCGTTGTGGGCAACTGTTCCGCTGGGGCGGAACGGGTGGGCACAACGGAACGGCGCCCCTTGCCGGGCCTAGGCTCCTGCGCCC
>NZ_JBEXSZ010000269.1:0-4307 GCF_040613865.1 Streptomyces sp. NPDC006197
GCTGGAGTCGGACCGGGGCGTGGTCGTCGACACCGCCGCCGCCGACCTGCGGCGCATCGAGCGCGACCTGCACGACGGCGCGCAGGCCCGGCTCGCCGCGCTCGCCATGGACCTGGGGCTCGCCAAGGAGAAGCTGGCGCGGGACCCGCAGGCGGCGGCGGTACTCGTCGACGAGGCGCACGGCGAGGTGAAGCTCGCCCTCCAGGAGCTGCGGGACCTCGCCCGGGGCATCCACCCGGCGGTCCTCACCGACCGGGGGCTCGACGCGGCGCTGTCGGCGGTGGCCTCCCGGTGCGCGGTCCCCGTCTCCGTGGACGTGGACCTGCCGGGCCGGCCGGCGCCGGCGATCGAGGGCATCGCGTACTTCACGGCCTCGGAGCTCCTGCGGAACGTCTCCCGCCACTCGGGCGCGCGGCGGGCGTGGGTGGACGTGTGGCGCACGGAGGACCGGCTGATGCTCCAGGTGCGGGACGACGGGGCGGGGGGCGCGCGCGTGGAGGCCGGCGGCGGTCTCGCGGACCTCTCGGTCCGGGCGGGGGCGGTGGACGGGGTGCTGGCGGTGGACTCGCCGGGGGGCGGGCCGACGACGGTGACGGTGGAACTGCCCTGGCGGGCTTAGGGCCTGTCCGACCCTGATCCGCCGGACACCCCCTAGGCCGGGGACGGCCGCGCCCTAGGGGGTGTCCGGCGGGCGGTGAGGGTCGGGCGCGGGAGGGCGGGGCCGGGTGCCATGCTGAAGGTCTCATCGGATGACCGGAGCATGGGGGCTGCAGGGCGTGAGCGTGCGAGACGTGTCGGGGCGGGTACGGGTGGTCATCGCCGAGGATTCCGTCCTGCTCAGGGAGGGACTGACCCGGCTCCTGACGGATCTGGGGCACGAGGTCGTCGCCGGGGTCGGGGACGGCGAGGCGCTGGTGGAGACGGTGGCCGGGCTCGCGGACGAGGGGGCGCTGCCGGACGTCGTCGTCGCCGACGTGCGGATGCCGCCGACGCACACCGACGAGGGCGTGCGGGCGGCGGTGCGGCTGCGCAAGGAGTATCCGGGGCTCGGGGTCCTGGTGCTGTCGCAGTACGTGGAGGAGCAGTACGCCACCGAACTCCTGGCCGGGTCCAGCCGGGGCGTGGGCTATCTCCTGAAGGACCGGGTCGCGGAGGTCCGGGAGTTCGTGGACGCCGTCGTCCGGGTGGCCGGGGGCGGTACGGCGCTCGACCCCGAGGTCGTGCAGCAGCTGCTGGGCCGGAGCCGTCAGCAGGACGTGCTGGCGAACCTGACCCCGCGCGAGCGGGAGGTCCTCGGTCTGATGGCGGAGGGCCGGACGAACTCGGCGATCGCGAAGGCGCTGGTCGTGAGCGACGGCGCGGTGGAGAAGCACATCAGCAATATCTTCCTGAAGCTGGGCCTCTCCCCGAGTGACGGTGATCACCGCCGGGTACTCGCGGTGTTGACGTACCTGAAGTCCTGATCGTCTGACACCCTGTCAGATAGCCTGGCTCTGGGCCCCAGGTCCAAAGGATGAGGCGGAATCCGACTTTCCGGAACCTCCGGGTAGCGACAGAACGTGACAATTCAAGACAAGAGGGCGTCTCAAAAAGAGGTTCATGATGTGAGAAGTCCCGGGAAGGGCCCCCTTACCGTCGTAGGGTGGGCCTCGGGACGGAAGGTGATCTCCCCACGATGATCACCGGCCGCGCCCCGAGCCTTCTCCCCGCCTCCGGCGGAGAGTCCCCTTGCCGCGAGGGAGGTCCAGTTCAGTGACCAGCCAGGTCAGTAGCGAGGCCGGTGAGGCCCTGGTCGGGGAGCAGCGCAGCGCCCCGGCGAAGCCCCACCACGGCACCGAGAAGGAAGTGCGCCGGCTCGACCGGGTGATCATCCGCTTCGCGGGTGACTCCGGTGACGGCATGCAGCTGACGGGTGACCGCTTCACCTCGGAGACGGCGTCCTTCGGGAACGACCTCTCCACGCTGCCGAACTTCCCGGCCGAGATCCGGGCGCCCGCCGGGACCCTGCCGGGCGTGTCGTCCTTCCAGCTGCATTTCGCCGACCACGACATCCTGACCCCGGGCGACGCCCCGAACGTGCTGGTCGCGATGAACCCCGCCGCCCTCAAGGCGAACATCGGGGACGTGCCGCGCGGCGGAGAGGTCATCGTCAACACCGACGAGTTCGCGAAGCGGGCGATGGCCAAGGTCGGGTACGCGACCTCGCCCCTGGAGGACGGCTCGCTCGACGGCTACCGGGTGCACCCCGTGCCGCTGACGACGCTGACCCTGGAGGCGCTCAAGGACTTCGGCCTGTCCCGGAAGGAGGCCGAGCGGAGCAAGAACATGTTCGCGCTCGGGCTGCTCTCCTGGATGTACCACCGCCCGACCGAGGGCACCGAGACCTTCCTGCGCCAGAAGTTCGCGAAGAAGCCGGAGATCGCCGAGGCCAACGTGGCCGCCTTCCGGGCCGGCTGGAACTTCGGCGAGACCACCGAGGACTTCGCCGTCTCGTACGAGGTCGCCCCCGCGACCCGGGCCTTCCCCACCGGCACGTACCGGAACATCTCGGGGAACCTGGCCCTCTCGTACGGCCTGATCGCCGCCGGCCGCCAGGCCGACCTGCCGCTCTACCTCGGCTCGTACCCGATCACCCCGGCCTCGGACATCCTGCACGAACTGTCGAAGCACAAGAACTTCGGCGTGCGGACGTTCCAGGCGGAGGACGAGATCGCCGGCATCGGGGCCGCGCTGGGCGCCGCCTTCGGCGGCTCCCTCGCCGTGACGACGACGAGCGGCCCCGGTGTGGCGCTCAAGTCCGAGACCATCGGCCTGGCCGTCTCCCTGGAGCTGCCGCTGCTGGTCGTCGACATCCAGCGCGGCGGCCCGTCCACCGGTCTGCCCACCAAGACCGAGCAGGCCGACCTCCTCCAGGCCATGTACGGCCGCAACGGCGAGGCGCCGGTGCCGGTCGTGGCCCCGAGGACGCCCGCCGACTGCTTCGACGCGGCCCTCGACGCCGCCCGCATCGCGCTCACGTACCGCACGCCCGTCTTCCTGCTCTCCGACGGCTACCTGGCCAACGGCTCCGAGCCCTGGCGCATCCCCGAGGTCGACGAGCTCCCCGACCTGAAGACGCCCTTCGCCACCGGCCCGAACCACGCCCTCGCCGACGGCACCGAGGTCTTCTGGCCGTACAAGCGCGACCCCGAGACCCTCGCCCGCCCCTGGGCCGTGCCCGGCACCCCCGGCCTGGAGCACCGCATCGGCGGCATCGAGAAGCAGGACGGCACCGGCAACATCTCGTACGACCCCGCGAACCACGAGTTCATGGTCCGCACCCGCCAGGCCAAGATCGACGGCATCGAGGTCCCGGACGTCGAGGTCGACGACCCGGACGGCGCGAGCACCCTGGTCCTGGGCTGGGGCTCCACCTACGGGCCGATCACGGCGGCCGTCCGCCGGCTGCGGCGCGACGGCAGCCCGATCGCCCAGGCCCACCTGCGCCACCTCAACCCCTTCCCGAAGAACCTCGGCGAGGTGCTGAAGCGGTACGAGAAGGTCGTGATCCCCGAGATGAACCTCGGCCAGCTCGCCACCCTCGTCCGGGCGAAGTACCTCGTCGACGCCCGCAGCCACACCCAGGTCAACGGCATGCCGTTCAAGGCCGAGCAGCTCGCCGCCGCCCTCAAGGAGGTCATCGATGCCTGAGTCCCTGCTGCACCTGGTGCCGAAGGCCGAGGCCGCGCAGTCCATGAAGGACTTCAAGTCCGACCAGGAGGTCCGCTGGTGCCCGGGCTGCGGTGACTACGCGGTCCTCGCCGCCGTGCAGGGCTTCATGCCCGAGCTCGGACTGGCGAAGGAGAACATCGTCTTCGTCTCCGGCATCGGCTGCTCCTCCCGCTTCCCGTACTACATGAACACCTACGGGATGCACTCCATCCACGGCCGCGCCCCGGCCATCGCCACCGGTCTCGCCACCTCGCGCCGCGACCTGTCGGTGTGGGTGGTCACGGGCGACGGCGACGCGCTGTCCATCGGCGGCAACCACCTCATCCACGCCCTGCGCCGCAACGTCAACCTGAAGATCCTGCTCTTCAACAACCGGATCTACGGGCTGACCAAGGGCCAGTACAGCCCCACCTCCGAGGTCGGCAAGATCACCAAGTCGACCCCG
This sequence comes from Streptomyces sp. NPDC006197, assembly GCF_040613865.1. Taxonomy (NCBI): domain Bacteria; kingdom Bacillati; phylum Actinomycetota; class Actinomycetes; order Kitasatosporales; family Streptomycetaceae; genus Streptomyces; species Streptomyces sp. NPDC006197. Next base: position 4,157 of record NZ_JBEXSZ010000269.1, read on the forward strand.
ATGGGCTCGCTCGACGCCCCCTTCAACCCGGTGTCGCTGGCCCTGGGCGCGGAGGCGAGCTTCGTGGCCCGCACGGTCGACTCCGACCGCAAGCACCTCACCGAGGTGCTCCGCCAGGCCTCCGAGCACAACGGCACGGCACTCGTCGAGA
>NZ_JBEXSZ010000270.1:0-4214 GCF_040613865.1 Streptomyces sp. NPDC006197
ACGCGACCGCCGAGGCGAGGGCCGAGGACGATGACGGCGCACGGTGCCGGGCACGGAGGAAGGGGCCGCACGCGGCAGGTCCTACATCTCGCCCAGCGTGACGTTCGCCTTGCGCGTCGCCCCGCCCCGCACGTACACCACCGTCACCGTCTCGCCCGGCCGGCGCGAGGCCAACGCCTCCGAGAGGGACGTGATCGTCGTGATCTCGGCGTCGCCGAGGCGCTTGATCACATCGCCCGGCCTCAGCCCCGCCTTCCCGGCCGCCCCGTCCGCCGGCGCCTCGACCACCGCGACGCCCGCCGGCTCGTAGCCGTTGTCCAGGACCGTACGGCCGGTGATGTTGAGGGCCGCCCGCCCCGAGTCCGTCACCTTGCCGGTCTTGACGATCTGGTCCGCGATCGTCCGCACCATCGACGCGGGGATCGCGAAGCCGATGCCGGGCGCCGAGCCGCCGCCCAGTTCGGGGTCGGTCGCGGCGAGCGTGGGGATGCCGATGACCTCGCTGTCGAGGTTCACGAGGGCGCCCCCGCTGTTCCCGGGGTTGATCGCGGCCGACGTCTGGACCATGTTCCCGATGGTCGCGCCGGTGCCGCCGCCGGTCCGTCCCTCGCTGACGGTCCGGCCGGTCGCCGAGACGATGCCCTGGGTCACGCTGCCGGACAGGCCCAGCGGGGAGCCCATCGCGAGCACGATCTGTCCCATGTCGACGGTGGCCGAGTTGCCGAACTTCGCCGCCTTCAGCCCCTGGGGCACGCTGTCCAGCCTGAGCACGGCGAGATCCTGCTCGGGGTAGGAGGAGACGAGCCGTGCCGTCACGGGCTGCCCGCCGGTGGCCGCCGTGACCTTGAAGCTCTTCTCCCGGCCGACCACGTGCGCGTTGGTGACGATGTGCCCCTTGGCGTCGTAGACGACGCCGGAGCCGAGGCTGTTCGCGGCCTCGATCTGAACGACGGACGGCAGGACGTTCCTGATGACGGTCCGGTAGTCGTCCTGGAGCTCGTTGGCGGCGAGCGGCGCCGCCGCCTGGGTGGACCGCTCCGGGGCGGAGGCGTTCCCGTCGGTGGAGGAACAGCCGCCGGTCAGCGCGACGGCGCAGGCACCGGCGGTGAGGGGAAGAAGGACACGACGGGCACGGGCACGGGCGTGGGCACGGGAGACGTCCATGTCCGGAGTATCCGATTCCGCCCTGCCCCCGGCCCGGCGAGCGCACCCGATCAGGGGTGAGCGACCGCCCGTCGTGCCCCCGTCGGCCCCGTCAGCCCCGCACCCCGCACAGGTGCAGCAGCGCCGCGAGCCGACGGTACGGCTCCGTGCGCCCGGCCCGGTCCTCGGCGGCGAGCAGCCGCTCCAGCTCCTCGGCGGCGGGCAGGCCCGCGTCGGCGGGGACGTCGTCCGTGAAGACCCGCACCCCGTACCAGGCGTGCAGCGGCGCCGCGATCCCCGCGAGCGTCGTCGTGAGCGCGTCCAGCCGGTCGGCCCGCACCTTCACGCCGTTGTCGTCCGTGTAGACGTCGGAGTCGAAGGCCGTGAGCGCCCCGGACCAGTCCCCGGCGAGCCCCGGCCGCATGGCCAGGGCCTCCGCGTTCCGTACCACCAGGGAGAGCAAACCGCCGGGGGCCAGCATCCGGGCCAGACCCGCGAGCAGCGCGTCGGGCTCGTCCGCGTACATCAGCACGCCGTGGCAGAGGACCACGTCGAAGCTGCCGGGCAGGAAGTGCACCCCGGTCTCGCGCCCGTCGCCCTCGATCAGCCGGACCCGCTCGCGGATCCCGGCGGGCTCCGTCGCCAGCGACTCCCGGGCCGCCTTGAGGAGGTCCGGATCGGCCTCGAGGCCGGTCACGGTGTGTCCGGCCCGGGCGAGGCGCAGGGCCTGGGTGCCCTGTCCCATGCCCGCGTCGAGGATCCGCAGGCGCTGGCCCACGGGATAGCGGGCGGTTATCTGCTCGTCGAGCTGACGGGCGACGATCTCCTGCCGGATGGTGTCGCGCAGCCCGCCGTGGGCGGCGGACCAGTGCGCGACGACGGGCAGCACGGGGCCGCCCGACTCCGACGTGGCCTCGCCGAACGCGCGCCCGTCGAACTCCGAGCTGTCGGCGCTCAGGGCCGCTCTCCGCGCTTGACCTGCGGCTTCGGCAGACGCAGTCGACGCATCTGGAGCGTGCGCATCAGGCCGTAGGCGATGGCGCCGCGCTTCGGCTCGTTCGGGAATCGCTCGTTCAGCTGCTTCCGCAGGCGGAGCCAGATGCCGATCGAGTCGATGACGATCAGGATGATCACACCGAGCCACAGCAGCAGGGAGATGTTCTGCAGCGCCCGGTTGGCGTTGCCGAACAGCGACAGCACGAGGATCACCACGGCCATCGGCAGGAAGAACTCGGCGATCGCGAACCGCGAGTCGACGAAGTCGCGCACGAAGCGGCGGACCGGCCCCTTGTCGCGGGCGGGCAGGTAACGCTCGTCGCCGCTGGCCAGCGCCTCGCGCTGTCGGGCCAGGTCCGAGCGGCGTGCCTCGCGCTGGCGCTTGGCGGCCTCCTTGCGGTCGGTCGGCACCGTCGCGGCGCGCCGGCGCTGGGACTGCGCCTCGCTCCGCTTCGGAGTCGGGCGGCCCTTGGGGGCCTCGGGGTCGCGGGGCTGCTGGGTGGAGAGGTCCGCCGTCACCTTGTCGGTGGGGGCCTTCTCGTCCTTCGAACGGCTACGGAACACAAAACCCAAGGGTACGGGGTGGCGGGCATGAACCCCATGCGGGCCGGGAACGATCCGCTAACGGACTGCGTCTTCGAGCGTACGTACGCGAGGACGGGTGTGGTCTCCCTGAGATCCACCTACTCCCTGCGCGGGAGGAAACCTCGTGCGCAGTCGTCCTTGGGGAGGAGCGCATCCCGCTCCGAACAGTGCGGTAATGGAGACAGGGCCCGTACTGTGGATCCTGTTGGAGAGCTGGAGCCGAAGTCCGTCAGAAGGGGGCGCGCGAAGCCCATGAGCGGTGTCATGAAGCGTATGGGGATGATCTTCCGCGCGAAGGCGAACAAGGCCCTTGACCGGGCCGAGGATCCGCGCGAGACGCTCGATTACTCCTACCAGAAGCAGCTGGAGCTGCTGCAGAAGGTGCGGCGGGGCGTCGCCGACGTCGCCACCTCCCGCAAGCGGCTCGAACTCCAGCTGAACCAGCTGCAGGGCCAGTCCGCCAAGCTGGAGGACCAGGGCCGCAAGGCGCTGGCGCTCGGCCGCGAGGACCTGGCGCGCGAGGCGCTGTCCCGGCGGGCCGCGCTCCAGCAGCAGGTCAGCGACCTGGAGGTGCAGCACCAGACGCTGCAGGGCGAGGAGGAGAAGCTCACCCTCGCCGCCCAGCGTCTCCAGGCCAAGGTGGACGCCTTCCGCACCAAGAAGGAGACCATCAAGGCGACCTACACGGCGGCCCAGGCGCAGACCCGGATCGCCGAGTCGTTCTCCGGCATCTCGGAGGAGATGAGCGACGTCGGCCTGGCGATCCAGCGGGCCGAGGACAAGACCGCCCAGCTCCAGGCGCGCGCGGGCGCGATCGACGAGCTGCTCGCCTCGGGCGCCCTGGACGACCAGTCCGGGCTCGCGAAGGACGACATCCAGGCGGAACTGGACCGGCTGTCCGGCGGCACGGACGTCGAGCTGGAGCTCCAGCGGATGAAGGCCGAGCTGGCCGGCGGCCCCTCGGCGCAGCAGCAGGCCATCGAGGGCGGTGGCGCGGCCGCGCCGCAGGACCGCACCCAGCAGCAGTCCCACCCGCGCTTCGAGAAGTAGGCGACAGACAGGACGCGTCATGATCGTACGGATCATGGGGGAGGGCCAGCGGAAGCTGGCCGACAGCCACTTCGGCGAGCTGAACAAGCTCGACGACGAGCTGCTCGAAGAGATGGAGGCGGGGGACGAGGAAGGGTTCCGGCGCACGCTGTGCGCCCTCCTCGACGCCGTCCGCAGGCTCGGCTCGCCCCTGCCGGACGACGCGCTGGAGCCCTCGGAACTGATCCTCCCGGCTCCGGACGCGACCCTGGACGAAGTCCGCGAAATGCTCTCGGAAGACGGCCTCATCCCAGGCTGACCGCCCCGCCCACCCCGTTGTGGGCAGTCGTTCCGCTGGGGCGGAACGGGTGGGCACAACGGAACGGCGCCCCTTGCCGGGCCTAGGCTCCCGAGCCTGAACCCGCACCACCAGTGCGCTGTGCACGGGGTGCGGGTTCAGG
>NZ_JBEXSZ010000271.1:0-4006 GCF_040613865.1 Streptomyces sp. NPDC006197
CCCATACGATCAGCGCAAGGGCACGCCACCCGCTCGGCGCGCACCGGTGTCCCCCGTTCGCGGTAACGTGGCGGGGTCGTCCTCGGCGCGGGGATCAGCCCTCGGCGCGAGGATCAGCCCTCGGCGCGGGGATCAGTGGAAGAAGTGGCGCGTGCCCGTGAAGTACATCGTCACGCCCGCCTTCTTCGCCGCCTCGACGACGAGCTCGTCGCGCACCGAACCGCCCGGCTGCACGACCGCCTTCACACCGGCCGCGGTGAGGATCTCCAGACCGTCGGGGAAGGGGAAGAAGGCGTCGGAGGCGGCGTACGAGCCGCGCGCCCGCTCCTCGCCCGCCCGCTCGACGGCCAGCTTCGCGGAGTCGACGCGGTTGACCTGGCCCATGCCGACGCCGACCGAGGCGCCGTCCTTGGCGAGCAGGATCGCGTTGGACTTGACCGCGCGGCACGCCTTCCAGGCGAAGGCCAGCTCGGCGAGCTCCTCGGCGGAGAGCGCCTCACCGGTCGCGAGGGTCCAGTTCGCCGGGTCGTCGCCCTCGGCCTGGAGGCGGTCGGTGACCTGGAGGAGGGCGCCGCCGTCGATCGGCTTGACCTCGACCGGGTTGGCCGGGGCGCCCTCGGCCTTCAGGACGCGGATGTTCTTCTTCTTGGCGAGGATCTCGACCGCGCCGTCCTCGTAGCCGGGGGCCACGATGACCTCGGTGAAGATCTCGGCGACCTGCTCGGCCATCTCCACGGAGACCGGGCGGTTGACGGCGATGACGCCGCCGAACGCGGACAGCGGGTCGCAGGCGTGCGCCTTGCGGTGCGCCTCGGCGACGTCGGCGCCGACCGCGATGCCGCACGGGTTGGCGTGCTTGATGATCGCGACGCAGGGCTCGGTGTGGTCGTACGCGGCCCGGCGCGCGGCGTCGGTGTCCGTGAAGTTGTTGTACGACATCTCCTTGCCGTGCAGCTGCTCCGCCTCGGCGAGGCCGCCCGTGCCGTCGACGTAGAGCGCGGCGCCCTGGTGCGGGTTCTCGCCGTACCGCAGGACGTTGTTCCGCTCGTACGTGGCGCCGAGGAAGTCGGGGAAGCCCGAGTCGTCCGCGGCTGCGTAGTCGGCCGCGAACCAGGAGGCCACGGCCACGTCGTACGCGGCGGTGTGCTGGAAGGCCTCGGCGGCGAGCCGCTTGCGGGCGGTCAGGTCGAAGCCGCCGGCCTGGACGGCGGCGAGCACGTCGGCGTACCGGCCGGGGCTGGTGACGATCGCGACCGACGGGTGGTTCTTGGCCGCGGCGCGGACCATCGACGGGCCGCCGATGTCGATCTGCTCGACGCACTCGTCCGGGGTGGCGCCGGAGGCGACGGTCTCGCGGAACGGGTACAGGTTCACGACGACGAGGTCGAAGGGCTCCACGCCGAGCTCGGCGAGCTGCGCGCGGTGCGACTCCAGGCGCAGGTCGGCGAGGATGCCGGCGTGCACGCGCGGGTGCAGCGTCTTGACGCGCCCGTCGAGGCACTCGGGGAAGCCGGTCAGCTCCTCGACCTTGGTGACCGGGACCCCGGCGGCGGCGATCTTCCCGGCGGTGGAGCCGGTGGAGACGAGCTCGACACCGGCCTCGTGCAGACCGCGGGCCAGCTCCTCGAGCCCCGTCTTGTCGTAGACGCTGACCAGCGCGCGGCGGATGGGCTTAACGGTGTCCGTGTTCACCGACATGAACCTTTCGTCCCTCAATGCGGTAGCCGTGCCGGGCGAGGCGCCCCACGACGTCGACGAGCAGCGAGCGCTCGACTTCCTTGATGCGCTCGTGCAGAGCGGCTTCATCGTCCTCGTCCCGCACCTCGACCACGCCCTGGGCGATGATCGGGCCGGTGTCGACACCGTCGTCGACGAAGTGGACGGTGCATCCGGTGACCTTCGCGCCGTAGGCGAGGGCGTCACGCACCCCGTGGGCACCGGGAAAGCTGGGGAGGAGCGCCGGGTGGGTGTTGACGACCCGGCCGCCGAAGCGGGCGAGGAACTCCTTGCCGACGATCTTCATGAAACCGGCCGAGACGACGAGGTCCGGCTCGTACGCGGCGGTGGCCTCGGTCAGCGCGCGGTCCCACTCCTGGCGGGTCGCGTGGTCCTTCACCCTGCACACGAAGGTCGGCAGCCCGGCACGCTCGGCGCGCTCCAGGCCGGCGATGTTCTCGCGGTCGGCGCCGACGGCGACGATCTCGGCGCCGTAGCCCTCGGGGTCGGCGGCGATGGCGTCGAGGAGGGCCTGCAGATTGGTACCGGACCCGGAGACCAGGACGACGAGACGGGCGGCAGCCACAGGGGTCACTCTTTCCGTGGTGTTTGTGCGGTCGTACGAACGAATCGTGCCCCTCGATACGGGGAACCCTACGAATGGCTCGACCGTCAGCAACGATACCGGCACACGGGACGGCCCCCACGGGACGGGGGCGGAGCAGGGCGGTAGCGTCAGGGTCCGACGCCAGCAGGGGCCGTGGATGCGGCCGCGGTCACGACGACAGAGGGAAGACGTTCAGCAGATGCCGGAACGCCAGTCCACGGACGACAACAACCCGTTCGCGCCACCGCCCGAGGGCAGGCCGGACCAGCCGTGGCAACCGCGGCGACCGGAGGGCTCGGACGACGACGCGTCCGGCACCCCGGACTCGTCGGGGCCGTCCGACGGCCGCTGGAGCCCGCGCCAGCCGGGCCCCTCGCAGGACGGCTTCGGCCGGGGGCCGGAGCGGCGGGGCGGGCCGGAGGGCGGCCCCGGGCAGGGCGGGCCCGGGCAGGGCCCGGGGATCCGCTGGGACCCGACGGACCCGGCGCAGCGGAGGGCGCGGTACGCGATCCTCTCCGGCATGTGGGGCTTCTTCTTCGCCATCTTCGAGATCCCGGAGCTGGCACTGTTGCTCGGCGCCCTCGGCCTCTACTGGGCGATCAGCTCGCTGCGCGCCAAGCCGAAGGCGGCCGAGGAGCTGTCGCCGACATCACAGCCGCCGTCGGCCCAGCCCTCGCCCGGCCGGCCCTCGGGGCAGGGGGCGTCCGCCGCGACCATGCCGCTCCGCTCGATGCGGACGGCGGCGATCAGCGGTCTCGTCGCGGCGAGCCTGGCGCTGATGATCGTCGCGGTGAGCTTCACCATGCAGCTCGTCTACCGCGACTTCTACCAGTGCCGCGACGACGCCCTGACCCACGCGGGCGAGCTGGCCTGCAACGACCTCCTGCCGAAGCCGCTGCGCGCGGGCTTCGGGGTACGGGAGTAGCCGGCCGGCGTCAGTCGGCGGCGGGCGGCGGCGGCGGCGGCGGCGGCGAGGAAGGTTCCCAGGCCGCCGGGAGGTAGTCGTACGGCTCGTACCCGGGGTCGTCTCCGAAGGGGTCGGCGTACGGGACGGCGTACCGGTCGGCGGGCGGAGCGGCGACCGCGTCGCCCTGCGGGTCCGGTCCGGCCCCGGTCCCCCTGTCGGTGCCGGTCTCGGCCGCCACCTTGGACGCGGCCGCCTTGGACGCGGCCGCCTCCGTCCGGGCCTCCACGGGCCCGGACGGGGACGCCATGAGCCCGGACAGGGCCGCCGCGAGCCTGGACGGGGCCGCCTTGAGCCCGAGCGAGGCCGCCTTGAGCCCGAGCGAGGTCGTCTTGAGGCCGGACGGGGGCGCCGCGAGGCCGGGCGGGGGCGTCTTGAGTCCGGAGGGGCCCGCCGCGAGGCCGGGCGGGGGCGCCACGGGACCGCCCGCCGCGACGGACCCGGCCACGGGCGCCGGCACGGGCGCGACCGGAGGCCGGAACTTCCTGGAGCGCGGGACCCGGCGGCCCCAGGCCCGTACCCCGAGCGCCACCGGCATCCCCGCGCAGACCCCCCACAGCACCGCCGCCGCGCCCGCCTGCCACCACACGGGGCCGAACGCCGAGAGCCGGCCGGTGCCGAGCGGCGCGAACCTGGAGCGCTGCCTCGCAACGGCCGGTGCGGGCTTCGGGGACGTGGTGAAGCTGACGTACTTCGTCACGGACGTGGCCCACCTCCCG
>NZ_JBEXSZ010000272.1:0-3929 GCF_040613865.1 Streptomyces sp. NPDC006197
AACCCCCCGCCCACCCCCCAGATCTCCCCCCCTATGCACCCACACATCCCCCCCCCCACGCACTCCCTATCCGGTCAACCCGGCCCCCCGGCCCCCCGGCGGCCCGGGGCTCGGGAACGCCGGGCGAAGGTCACGTCGGCGTTCCGCCGCCCGGGAAGCGGCGCTGCTCGCCGGTGACGGTGGGGGTACCGTCGCCCGGGAAGCGGGCCGCCTCGGTGGCGGTCGGGGTGCCGCCTCCCGGGAACTTCCGGAAGGCCGCGACGGCGGCCGAGATCAGGGCGGGCACGACGAGCGCCTTCGCCGTCGTGCGGAGAGCGGACTTGGCCTGGGGCATGAGGTTCTCCAGGGGGTGGGAGCGGCCGGGCGGGCCGTACGGACATGTCCCAGTCTCCTCAGGCACGTGTCCCAGGCGCCTGATCCTCAGGTCCCACCCGTGTCCCGGCTTGGCCGCACGGCATGACCGCCCGCACCAGCGTGCCGGTACCGGTGTCGACCAGCTCGAACGCGCCGCCGAGCTCCTCGGCCCGCTCCGCCATCGAGCGGAGCCCCACGCCCTCGCCGCGCTCCGCCGGGATGCCGTTCCCGTTGTCGCGGATCTCGACGGTGACGGCCTCCCCGGCCAGGACCACCGTGGCCTCGGCCCGGTCGGCGTGCGCGTGCCGGACCGTGTTGTTCAGCGCCTCGGCCGCGATGCGGTAGACGGCGACCTCCACCGCCGCCGGAAGCCGGGGGAAGGGCTCGGGACACAGCCCCACCGTGATCCGTACCGTGCGGCCCAGCTGCTCGGCGAGCCGCTCCAGCGCGCGCGGCAGATCCGCGGTGTCCAGCGCCGCCGGAGCCAGCCCGACGGTGATCCGGCGCAGCTCGTCGATGGCCCGGCCGATGCCTTCGGAGACGGCGGTCAGCGACCGCAGCGCCTTGGGCTCGTTCGGTATGGCCGACCTGACGGCGTCGACCTGGAGCCGCAGCCCCGACAGGGCGGGACCGAGGCCGTCGTGCAGATCGTGCCGGAGGCGGCGCCGCTCCTCCTCCCGGGCCAGGACGATCTGCTCACGGCTCGTCTGCAGCTCCTCGTAGAGCCGCAGGGAGGCGACGGCCGGGGCGCTGTGGTCGGCGAGGAGCCGCACGGCCTCGCGGTCCTGGTGGTCGAGGGCGAGCTCGCCGTGCCGCGGCGGGACCAGGAGGTGGCCGATGACGTCCCCCTGGTACACCAGCGGGAACTCCTCCTGACCGCCGCCCGGCTCGCCCTTGCGGGCCAGCTCGCGCGTCCCGTGCCGGGTGGTGATGAGGAGGCGCGCCCCCGGGAGCCGCAGGGTGTGGACCACGGTGTCGCACAGCAGCCGCGGCATGTCGCCGGGATCGAGGGCGTGCCCGAGCCGGTCGGCGAGCTGGCGCACCGCCTGGTACGGCTGGGCGCGCTCGCCGTAGTAGTAGCGGTCGACCAGCCGCGCGGCCCAGCGGGAGGTGGGGCGCAGCAGGACGCCCACGAGCAGCGCGGCCGACGCGATCAGCGCCGACTTCGGCGTGGTGGTGCCCGGCGCGAAGTACGAGAGGACGAAACCGCCGCCCACGTACGCCGTGAACAGCACGAACGTGAGGACGAAGCTGGTCAGGATCCGCCGCCCCGCCCGGTCGAGGGCCCAGGTCCGCTCCCGGGCGTGGAGATAGCCGAGCGTCGCGGGCCAGGCGGCCGCGGCGACGTAGAACGCGATGACGGTGAACCCTTCGGGGGCCTCCGCGAACCGCTGCATGTACAGCACGGCGATCCACAGCCCGTACGGGATCACGAGGACCGCGTACGTGCGCTCCCGCTTCGGCGTGCGGCGCCAGCGGGCGGCCATGAGGAGCACCGACAGGGCGACGGCGGCCGGCGGCACCCACAGGGTGGCGGTGTCCATCCAGGGGGTGAGCAGGTTCTCCAGCCAGGTCCAGGCGCCACCGGTGAGCGGGTTCGGCCGTCCGTAGTACACGAAGCCGGGGTGGGCGAAGGCGTGGAACTGCTGGAGGGCGCTCCACACGGCGGCCGCCACCACATAGGGACGGCCCCAGAGCGCCGGCAGCCGCCCGCCGGGCAGCCACAGGGGCAACGGGAAGATGACGACGCCGAGGAGGGTGTACGCGAAGAGGGCGAAGAGCAGGACGGCGGCGAAGGCCCCGGGGCCGACCCCGGAGACCACGGCCACCAGGGAGAGCGTCTGGGCCAGGGTCAGGGCGCAGCCGGCTCCGAGCAGCAGCCGGCCGAGGGCACGGGCGGAACGCCGGGCCGTGAACACCATGCCGGTCAGGGCGAGACCGAGGCCCAGGAGGACGTGGTCGGCGGCCAGATGGAGCCGCACGTGCTGGAGGGCGGGGTCGTGCGGCCGGGCCAGGGTGACCCCGGCCCACACGGCGCCGCCGAGCATGGTGAGGACGCACACCGCGTAGGCGGGCACCGTCTCCGGTCTCGCCCGGGGTGAGACCCGGGCCTCCCGACGGCCTGCGCGCATATCGGCCTCCTCGCCGGCTCGGCGGTGCTTCCCAGGGTCGTACGCCCGCGGTCCCGGGCGCATGAGCCGCGTGTCCCGGACCGGCCCCGGCCTCGGGGTGTCCTGCCGATCAGGCCGGGCCCCGGCCGACTCCCGCCCGGGCCCTGGCCGGGGCCGTGATCCGGGTCCGGATCACGCCCGATTCGGGCCTGGCTCGGACGGTCCGGGTCCGGATCACGCCCGGCTCGGGCCCGGCTCGGACGGGGCGTCAGGTCACGGAGGTGTCCTTGCCGAGGCCCGCGTCACGGGCGCGGGCGACGGCCTCGGCGCGGGAGGTCACCTGGAGCTTCTCGAAGACGTGCGTGATGTGGTTGCGCACGGTCTTCTCCGACAGGACGAGGTCACGGGCGATGCGCCGGTTGTCATGGCCCCGGGCGATCAGTTCGAGCACCTCGACCTCGCGGGAGGTGAGCGCGGGGAAGAGCTGTTCCGCCTCCCACTGCCGGCTCCCGGAGAGCAGCGGGGAGAGCCGGGCCGCGATCTCGGAGCCGATGACCGCGCCCCCGGCGGCCACCGTACGCAGCGCGTGCAGGACCTCGTCCGAGCCCGCCCCCTTGACGACGTAGCCGCGCGCACCGGCCTGGAGGGCGGCGAGGAGGCTGGCGTCGTCGTCGGACATCGTGAGGATGAGGACCGGGAGCCCGGCATGCTCCTCGGCAAGCCGCCGGGTGGCCTCGATGCCGGAGATGTCGGGCAGCGAGAGGTCCATGACGACCACGTCGGGCTGGTGCCGGGCGACGGACTCCGGCACCTCGCCGCCGGTGGTGGCCTCGGCGACGACCACCGCGCCGCCGCTGCTCTCCAGGGCGGCTCTGAGGCCTTCCCGGAAGAGCGGATGGTCATCGACGATCAGGACGCGGGGCACGGGGCGGTCTTCTTCGCGCACAAGTCGACACTATCAGTAACGATAGGTCACGTATGGTAGTCACCGTGTTCTTTGGGTGAGCGGGGCGCGAACGGGACGGCCGTCTCATGCCCCTGGGATCGAGGGCCGCGGATCGTGACGGGGGAAGCCCACCCGACCCACGGAGCCCGATCCGTCATGTGCCCCCTCACATCGACCCCCGCCCCCGGCCTCGCGCTCGACCGGTCGCTCCAGGCCGGACCGCTCCACGTGCCCGTCCAGGTACGCCTGGGACAGGACCCGACGGCCGAACTCGCCCTCGTCGTACGGCGGACCGGAGCGGACCGGATCGTCGTCCTCACCGAGCGCTCGCTGCCGGCCGCGCACCTCGACCGGGTGCTGCGCCCCCTGGAGACCGCGGCGCCCACCGACGTGCGCCGACTGCCCGCCGTACCCCCGGACCCGGCCAGGTCGGCCAGCGAGACCATGCCGCCGCCACCGAAGTCCAGGCAGTAGAACTGCACTTCGGCCGGGGTGTGGGTGAGCGCGAACGACGAGAT
>NZ_JBEXSZ010000273.1:0-3823 GCF_040613865.1 Streptomyces sp. NPDC006197
CTCCAGCCGAAGATGAAGGCGATCCAGGAGCGCTACAAGAGCGACAAGCGGCTCTCGAAGCCGTACCGGAACGGCTCAGCTCTCGAAGGTCGCCGCCAGCGCCTCGGCGAGGCCCGGCACCAGGTCGGGGCCGGTCAGCACCTCGGTCGGGGAGTCCTTCTCGCGCAGTCGGATCGCCGCCTCGCGGGCGCCGTCCCGCAGCACGGCCACGGTCATCCGGACCTCCTGGCGGTCAGGGTGCCCGGCGACCCACTTGGCGAGCTGCTTCTCACTCAGGCCCTGCGGGACCTGGGCCTCGGCCGACGGGGGCAGCATGAGCCGCTCCACGGTCAGGGCGCAGCCGGCCACGGCGTCGGGCCAGGCGATCGTGCCGAGGAACTCGTCGAGGGCCTTGCCGCGCGGCAGCTTGTCCTGCTCGATGGGGGTGTAGGCGGTGGCGTCGTCGCCCAGGCCGAGCTGGGAGGCGAGCTTGGGCTCCCGGGCGCGCAGCCGTGCGGTGTCGACCAGGGCGAACAGGCGGGCGGGCTGGTCCCAGCCGAGGCCCGAGGCGTACTCGTCGATCTCGAGCACCGCGCGGGTGAGGGGGCTCGCGGCCATGGCCGGGCCGGAGGGGGAAAGGTTGGACATGACCAATATCCTGCCTCCTCTTCCCCGGAAGGCGGGAACTAGGTAAAGCCTCAGTAAGTTGCATCAGTGGGCTCTACGATCGCGGGGCCTGCTTTCAGACGCATCAACATCGAGGGGCGCACGTTGGCTTTCCAGATGCCGGACCGTGGCCAAGGCCCGTCCGGGCCGAGGATGAGAGTCGGCCGGCCGTCCCGGCGGGCCCGCACCCTGCTCATGACACTCGGGGTGCTGGCCGTTCTGGCCATGGCGTTCGTGATGTTCGCCGGGTTCTGGACGGACTGGCTCTGGTACCGCTCGGTCGAGTACTCGTCCGTGTTCACCACCACCCTGTGGACCAAGATCGGTCTCTTCCTGGTCTTCGGCCTGCTGATGGGGATCGCCGTCGGCTTCAACGTCTGGCTGGCGTACCGGCTGCGGCCGCCGCTCAGCGCGATGTCGCTGGAGCAGCAGAGCCTCGACCGGTACCGGATGGGTCTGGCCCCCTTCAAGAAGTGGGTGCTGCTCGCGGTCACCGCCCTGGTGGCCCTGATCGCCGGCGCCTCCGCGTCCGGCCAGTGGCGCACCTGGCTCATGTGGGTCAACGGGGTGAAGTTCGGCCAGAAGGACCCGCAGTTCGGGCTCGACGTGTCGTTCTACGCCTTCGACCTGCCCTGGTACCGGTTCCTCCTCGCGTTCGGCTTCGCCGCCGCCGTCCTGTCGCTGGTCGCCGCCGCGCTCACGCACTACCTGTACGGCGGGCTGCGGGTCACCAGCCCGGGCGCGCGTGCCACCGCCGCCGCCACCGGCCACCTCTCGGTGCTGCTCGGCCTCTTCGTCGCGCTGAAGGCCGTGGCGTACTGGCTCGACCGGTACGGCCTGGCGGTGAAGTCGAGCGACTTCAAGGCGACGGGCAACTGGACGGGCCTGCGGTACGTCGACGCCAACGCGTACCTGCCGGCGAAGACCATCCTGTTCTGCATCGCCGTCATCTGCGCGCTGCTGTTCTTCGCGACGCTCTGGCGCCGCACCTGGCAGCTGCCGGTGATCGGCTTCGGCCTGATGGTCCTCTCCGCGATCCTGATCGGCGGTCTGTACCCGGCCATCGTGCAGAAGTTCCAGGTCCAGCCGAACGAGCAGGCCAAGGAGGCGCCGTACATCCAGAAGAACATCGACGCCACCCGCAAGGCGTACGCGATCGACGGGACGAAGGCCGAGAACTACTCGGGGAAGTCCATGGTCAAGGCCAAGGACAAGCTGCGGACGGACGCCGACACGGCGGCCAGTTACCGCCTGCTCGACCCGAACATCGTGTCGCCGACGTTCCAGCAGCTGGAGCAGGAGCGGAAGTACTACCAGTTCCCGACCACCCTGGACGTGGACCGCTATGCCGGCAAGGACACCGTCGTCGGCCTGCGTGAGCTGAACATCCGGGGCATCCCGAAGCGGAACTGGATCAACGACCACTTCACCTACACCCACGGCTACGGCGCGATCCTGGCCTCGGGCACGCAGACGGACGCCAACGGCTCCCCGGTCTTCACCGAGTCCGGACTGCCGACGACCGGCTCGCTGCCCACGTACCAGCAGCGGATCTACTACGGCGAGAAGACCGACCAGTACTCGATCGTGGGCGGCCCCCAGAAGGAGCTGGACTACGAGGAGAACGGCGAGAAGACCACCAGCTACAAGGAGAAGAGCGGCGTCAGCCTCTCCAGCACCTTCAACCGCGCCGCGTACGCGGTGGCCTTCAGCGAGCCGCAGATCCTCTACTCGGGAGCCATCGGCGAGGGCTCGCGGATCCTCTACAACCGCACGCCCAAGGAGCGCGTCGAGGCCGTCGCGCCCTGGCTGACCATCGACGGCGACGCCTACCCGGCGGTCGTCGACGGCCGGATCCAGTGGATCGTCGACGCCTACACCACGACCAACGGCTACCCCTACGCCTCGCGCACCACGCTCGGCGACACCACGGCCGACTCGCTGACCGTCGGCAACCAGCAGCGCACGGTCGTCGCCCAGCAGAACCAGGTCAACTACATCCGCAACTCGGTCAAGGCCACCGTCGACGCCTACGACGGCACGGTGAAGCTCTACGAGTGGGACACCCAGGACCCGGTCCTGAAGACCTGGATGAAGGCCTTCCCGGACACCGTCAAGCCGAAGTCCGAGATCAAGGGCGACCTGCTCGCGCACCTGCGCTACCCGCAGGACATGTTCAAGGTGCAGCGCGAGCTGCTGACCCGCTATCACGTCACCGACCCCGCGCAGTTCTACAGCGGTTCGGACGCCTGGCAGGTCCCGGACGACCCCACCAACAAGGAGGGCAACGCGGTCCCGCCGTACTACCTGAGCATGAAGATGCCCGGGGACACGGCGCAGCGCTTCTCGCTGACGACGACGTTCACGCCGAACGGGCGGCCCAACCTGGGCGCCTTCATGGCGGTCGACGCCGACGCCACCAGCAAGGAGTACGGCCGGATGAGACTGCTGAGGGTCACCGAGGACGTGCCGGGCCCGGCCCAGGTGCAGAGCAAGCTCAACGGTCTGCCCTCCGTGGCCACCTTCGTCCGGGACATGAAGGGCGCCGACTCCGACATCCAGTACGGCAACCTGCTGACCGTGCCGCTCGACGGCGGGTTCCTGTACGTGGAGCCGGTGTACGCCCAGGGACGCAACGCGCTCTACCCGCTCCTGAAGAAGGTCGCGGTGTCGTACGTGGACGCGGACCAGCCGAAGGGTGACACGACCAAGGACACCACGGTGTTCGAGGACAACCTCACCAAGGCGCTCAACGCGGTCTTCGGGGTGGAGGCGCCGACCCAGCCGACGACTCCGCCGGGCACCACGCAGCCGCCCGGCACGACCCAGCCGCCGGCCTCGAACGACGCGGCCCTGAAGCAGGCCATCGCCGACGCCCAGAAGGCGTACGACGCGGGCGAGGCCGCTCTGCAGAAGGGCGACTGGACCGCGTACGGCAAGGCCCAGGAGGACCTCCAGCAGGCGCTCCAGCGGGCCGCGGACGCCGGGGCGAAGCTCAAGACGCCCGGGTCAGGCGGCTGACCTGAGGTTTTCCGTCCCCGCGTCGTGATACTGTGGTTTCACCGACGCGGGGTGGAGCAGCTCGGTAGCTCGCTGGGCTCATAACCCAGAGGTCGCAGGTTCAAATCCTGTCCCCGCTACTCAGAGGACAAGGGCCCGGATCCATAAGGATCCGGGC
>NZ_JBEXSZ010000274.1:0-3734 GCF_040613865.1 Streptomyces sp. NPDC006197
AGCCGGAGCGCAGTGCGAGGGTGAGGGCCTGACGGATCGTCTTGTACCGCTCGATGCAGATGAGATCGCGAACCGTCAGACGACCGTCAGGCGCCGGTTCCGACGACCGCCTCGGCGGCGGCGCGGCCGCAGACCCGGGCGGCGCCGTGCGTGGCGATGTGCAGGGCCCCGCGGGGCTCCGCCTCATCGAGGCCCATCTCGACCACGACGGTGTCGGGGCGGGCCGCGAGCAGACCGTCCAGGGCCCGGGTCATCCACGGGTGCCGGTGGGCGTCCCGTACGACTGCCACGATCCGCCGCTCCCCCGCGGCGGCCAGGACGGCGTCCACGGACGACGCGCCGTACGAGCCGCTCTCCGTGCCGGGCAGCAGGCGCTCCAGCTCGGCCGCGATGCCCCAGGGCGTCTCGTCACCGACCGCGAAGTTGGCGACCGGGGTGAAGGAGGCCACGTAGGGAGCGCTGCTCATCGGCGTGTACGGCCGCTCCCCCCGGGTCACCTTCAGGGCCCGGCGGGCCGCGACGAGTCCGATGTCGGCGCCGGGCGCGGTCCCCTCCTGCACTGCCGCGCCCGGCACCGATCCAGCCCCCCTGGCCCGGTGCGCCTGGGTCCAGGCCGCCAGGGCGCGCACGCGCGCCGCGGCGTCGGCCAGCCGCTCCTCGGGCAGTTCACCGGTCCGTACCGCGTCGACGAGGGCGTCCCGCAGCCGCAGCACGGTGTCCTCGTCGCACAGCCCGCCGCCGACGCAGATGGCGTCGGCGCCCGCGGCGATCGCGAGGACGGATCCGCGCTCGATGCCGTACGTCGCCGAGACGGCCTGCATCTCCATGCCGTCGGTGACGATCAGCCCCTCGAAGCCCAGCTCCTGGCGCAGCAGACCGGTGAGGATCTGCGGGCTCAGGGTGGCCGGACGGTGGGGGTCGAGCGCGGAGAGCAGAATATGCGCGCTCATGACCGCTTTGGTACCCGCGGCGACGGCCGCGCGGAAAGGTACCAGCTCACGGGCGTGCAGTGTGGCGAGGTCCACATCGATCCGGGGCAGCGCGTCGTGCGAATCGACGTTGGTGTCGCCGTGTCCGGGGAAGTGCTTCGTGCAGGCCGCGACCCCGACGCCCTGGAGGCCGTCGACGTACGCCACGGTGTGCCGGGCGACCAGGTCCGGGTCCGGTCCGAAGGAGCGGACGCCGATGACCGGGTTCTCGGCGTTGGAGTTGACGTCCGCCGAGGGCGCCCAGTTCAGGTCGACGCCGCACTCCACGAGCCGGCGGCCCAGCTCGCGGGCGACGGCCCGGGTCAGCTCGACGTCGTCGACGCTGCCCAGCGCGTAGTTGCCGGGGAAGGACGAGCCCTGCTTGACCTCCAGGCGGGTGACGTCCCCGCCCTCCTCGTCGATGGCGACGAGGACGTCGTCCCGCTCGGCGCGCAGCCGCGCGGTGAGGGCGGCGAGCTGCTCGGGGTCGGCGATGTTCCGGCCGAAGAGTCCGACCGAGGAGAGGCCCTCGCCGATGCGGCGGAGCAGCCAGTCGGGGGCGGTGGTGCCGGCGAAGCCGGGCTGGAGGACCGTGAGCGCGTCACGGGTCAGGGTGTCCGAGCCGTGTACGAGTGTGGTCATGGCGAGCCGTTATCCCTTCACCGCGCCGGCGGTCATGCCGCCGACGGCCTTGCGCTGGAGGAAGAGGAAGACGATGAGCACGGGGAGGGCGAAGAGCGTGGAGGCGGCCATGGTGGCGCCCCAGTCGCTGCCGAAGGCGGTCTGGAACTGGGTCAGCCAGAGCGTCAGGGTCTGCGACTCCTTCTCCTTGTTCAGCATGAGGATCATGGCGAACTCGTTCCAGGCGGTGATGAAGCCGAAGAGCGAGGTCGACATCAGGCCGGGCGCGAGCAGCGGGAAGATCACCTTGCGGAAGGCCTGGCCGCGGGTGCAGCCGTCGATCTGCGCGGCCTCCTCCAGTTCGACCGGGACGGCGGCGATGAAGCCGCGCAGGGTCCAGATCGTGAAGGGGAGGACCATGACGAAGTAGATGAGCGTGAGCATCGGGATGCTGTTCAGCAGGTCGTTCTCACGGGAGATCATGTACATCGCGATGACCATGACCTCCCAGGGGGCCATCTGGGCCATCATCACGACGAGGACGATGCCCTTGCGTCCCCTGAACCTGAGGCGGGCGATCGCGAAGCTCGCGGCCAGGGCGACGACCAGGGCGAGCAGTACGGCGCCGAGGGTGACCGTGAGGCTGTTGGTGACGTACGTCCAGAAGAGGTCGACGCCGGTCGCGGTCTTGTAGTTCTCGAACGTCGGCGTGAAGACGAAGACCGGGTCCTTGGTCATGATCTCGTGCTGCGGCTTCAGCGAGGACGAGAACATCCAGTAGACCGGGAAGACGAAGACGACCGCGAGCACGAGGGCGCCGAGGTTCTTGGCGACCGCGCCGGCCGTGAGGGGCTTCCTGGTGCGCAGCTTCTGCGGAGTCGGGGTGGCGGCGGCGCTCACAGCTCCTCCTCCTTCAGGATCAGGCGGAAGTAGAAGGACATGACCGCGATGAGCATCACGATCGTCAGGATGGAGATGGCGGCGGCGACGCCGTAGTGGAACTGGCCGACGCCCTCGATGTAGGCGAAGACCGGGAGCGTCTCGGAACCGCGGTCGGGGCCGCCCAGGTTCATGGCGTAGACCTGCGCGAACGCCTTGAAGATCCAGATGATCTCCAGGAACGTGGTGATCATGAAGAAGGACTTCAGGTTCGGGAAGACCACGGCCCAGAAGGTCCGCCAGCCGCTCGCGCCGTCCATCTTCGCGGCCTCGTACAGCTCGGAGCCGATGGTGGTCAGGCCGGCGTACATGTTGAGGGCGACGAACGGGACGGAGCCCCAGACGAGCAGGATCAGGACGATGACCAGGGTGGAGAAGCCGGTCTCGAACCAGTTGTGCTGGTCGTAGCCGGAGAAGCCCAGCGTGCGCATCAGCCAGTTCACGACGCCGAACTGCTCGTCGAAGAGCCAGCGGAAGACCGTGACGGAGGCGACGATCGGCATGGCCCAGGCGAACATCAGGGCCAGCGAGAGGACCAGTCGCATCTTCTTGCCGAGGCGGTTGAGCAGCAGGCCGATGCCCGTGCCGATCGCCATGATGAGGGCGACGTTGACGGCGGTGAAGACGACGCTGCGGACGACGACGGTCCAGAAGTCCGCGTCGCCGAGGAGATCGGTGTAGTTGTCGAAGCCGGTCCAGACCGTCTCGCGGGTGATGAACTCCTTCCGGTTGAGCTGCTGGAAGGAGAGGATCACGTTGCGGATCAGCGGGTAGAGCAGCAGCACCGCCATGGACAACAGGGCCGGCGCGACGAGCAGGTAGGGCAGCGCCCCGCTGGGCAGGGAGCGTCTGCCGCGTGGAGGCTGAAGGACTTCCTTCGGGCCCGAAGAGGGTGGCGGAGTCTGCGACTTCCCTGCCGCCCTCCCGGGCGCGTCCTGGGGACCGGCGGTCGCCGTCCCCTGGGAGTCCACGGTCATGGTCTTATTCCTCGCGGTTCTGGGGCTCCCGCGCCCACCGGGGCACGGCCCGGGGGAGCGGGCCGCTGATCACTGCATCGCTGCGACGCGCCGGTGGTGGAGAGCCGGTTGTCCTCGCCGATCAGCGGGGCGAGGAGGCCGCCCCGGGCGCGGCACCTGCGCCGCGGTGGTCTGGCCCTTCGCGATGTTCTCGCCGTACGACGACCACGCGTATCCGGCCGCGGTGATG
>NZ_JBEXSZ010000275.1:0-3536 GCF_040613865.1 Streptomyces sp. NPDC006197
CGACACGCCCGCCACCGTCCTCGGCTCCCCCGCCACCCCGTACGTCGCGGACTTCGTCGGCAGCGACCGCGGCCTCAAGCGGCTCGCGGCTCCGTACGCGCGCGTGCTCAGCTCTTCGAGCAGCTCGGCAGCGACTTCGTGTCGCCCTTGCGGAGCTTCTCCAGCGACTTCGTGGCGTCGTCGATGGTGTCGACCTTGATCAGGGTGAGTCCGTCGGGCGTGTCGGCGGCGGCCGCCTCGCAGTTGTCGGCCGGGGTGAGGAAGTACTGGGCGCCCGCGTTCCGCGCGCCGACCAGCTTCATCTCGATGCCGCCGATCGGGCCGACCTCGCCCTTGTCGTCGATGGTGCCGGTGCCGGCGATGAACCGGCCCTCGGTGAGGCTCTCCGGGGTGAGCTTGTCGACGATGCCGAGGGCGAACATCAGACCGGCGCTGGGGCCGCCGACGTCGGCCAGGTTGATGTCGATCGTGAACGGGAAGACGTGGTCGGTGCCGGCCTGGATGCCGACGACGGCCCGGTCGCCCTCCTCGGACGTGGTGGTCGTGATGACCACCTTCCGGGTGACGGTGGGCTCCTTGTGGGCCTTCTCGGCGGCGGCCGCCTCCTTGGCGGGGACGATCGTGAACTCGACGTCCTGACCGGGCTTCCGCTTCGTCACCTGCTTGGCGACGTCACCCTGCTCCTTGACCGGCACGCCGTCGACGGCCCTGATGACGTCCCCGGCGTGCAGCTTGCCCTCGGCCGGGGCGCCCTTGACGACGGTCGCGACGACGACCCGGGCGACCACCGGGATGCCCAGCTCCCCGAGGGCCGCCACCTTGGCGCTCTCCTGGGACTGGGTGAACTCCTCGGCGTTCTCCTGGCTCGACTCCTCCTCGGTCTTGCCGTCCGGGTAGAGGGTGTCGTGCGGCACCACCACGTTGTCGTGGGCCAGCCATCCGTAGACGGCCTCGACGGCGTTCATCCTGTAGTCCGCGCTGGTGACGCGGACCGTCGTCATGTTGAGGTGACCGTCGGTCGGGTAGGTCTTGCGTCCGGAGATCCGGAGTACCGGCTCTCCCCTGGCCTCGCCGAGGGTGTTGACCGTCGGGCCCGGGCTCATCTCCGCGTACGGCACCGGGATCAGGACGCCCGCGATGAGCAGGCAGATCAGGACCAGGGTGGAGGCGAGCATCGTCGCGGTGCGGCGTGGCATGGAACGACAGTACGGGACTCGCCTGTGGGTGCACCCGTGGGGCGGTCCGTACGAGGCGGCCCCCCGTCAGCCGGACGGGGACGTGGTGACGGCGGAGGCCGTCGCGGCCGGTTCGCGCTCCGGACGAGCGGAATCGGCGATCGTGGCGTGGGACCGCTCCATGGCGTCCCGGAAACGTGCGTAGCCGGCGAGTTCCGCCACGTCACCTATGGTCTTGTTCCTCGAAGCCCAGCTTCCCCATATCGCCGCGCCGACGACTGCGAAAAGCGGAATCAGCAACCAGGCCAGCGCTGCCATCCCGACCTCCCATCCCCAGTGAGTTGATCAGCAGACTGTGTCATCTGTGGGATCAACGCTCGCGCGCGGGGGGCGGTTACGCAAATCGGGCGTTCGACTACAGGGCGTCGGCGCGGCTGCTTGCGCCCCTAGCAGGCCCCCACCCACTCCTCGGTGCCGTCCGAGAACTTCTGGTGCTTCCAGATGGGGACCTCGTGCTTGAGGTCGTCGATGAGCTTCCGGCAGGCCTCGAAGGCCTCGCCCCGGTGGGGGCAGGAGACGGCGACGACGACCGCGAGGTCGCCGACGCGCAGGTCACCGACGCGGTGGACGGCGGCCAGGGCACGGACCGGGTAGTTCGCGACGACCTTCTCGGCGACGCGGCGCAGCTCCGCCTCGGCGGTCGGGTGACAGGAGTACCCCAGCGCGTCGACGTCCGCACCGCCGTCGTGGTTGCGCACGGTGCCGACGAAGAGGGTGGTGCCGCCGGAGGCGTCGTCTCCGACGGCCCGGAAGACCTCGTCGACCGAGAGCGGGGTGTCACGGATCGCGAGCAGCTTGATCGGGTCGGCGGCGGCCTGCTCACCGGGGTGATCGTGCGTGTGTGCCATGGACCCATCGTGCCGTACGCGCGCGACGTACCGGAATAGCGGTTTCGACCGGCGGTCGGCCCCCGCCGTAGGAGGGTCCTACAGACCGCCGACCGGTCCCGTTCAGATTCCGCGCCGCTTCCGCATCTGGCGCACCAGCGCCGCCGTGCCGAGCAGCGCCACCGTCGCACCGGCCGCTCCGGCCGCCGTCGCGTCCTTGCGGCCCAGGCGGCGGCCGGCGACCGTGTGGCGGCCCTCGACCTCCTCCAGGAGCGCGGCGAGGACCTCCTCGTTCGTCCACTTGGGGCGCCAGCCGGCGTCGTGCAGGCGTCCGACGCTCACCACCCAGGGGTGCATGGTGTAGGCGAGGTCGCCCGCCGGGGAGGGGGTGAGGCCGATCCGGTGGAGGCGGGCCGCCGTGCCGAGGGCGACCGCGGAGGGCAGCTCCATGCGCCGGATCCCGGAGAGCTCCTCGACCTCCTCCTGTTCGAGCCAGCCCTCGCAGCCGACCGCGAACTCCCCGTCGACCTTCTCAAGGGCCGCGTACTCCAGGGCGCTCACCAGGTCCTCGACGTGGCAGAACTGCCAGGTCGGCCGGGATCCGGCGACGACGAGCAGCCGGGGCGACTCGAAGTAGCGGGTCAGCGCCGTGTCCGTACCGCCCACGAGGACGGCCGGGCGGACGACGGTGACGTTCAGGCCGGGGTGCGCGCGGGGGGCGCGGCGGCCGAGGCGCTCGATCTCCAGCATGTCGCCGACGCCGGTGGCCTCCGCCGTCGCCCTGAGTTCGGCGTCCTCGGAGAGCGGGATGTCGTTGTCGGGCAGGGCGCCGTAGACCATGGTGGAGGTGCAGAGCACCACCCGGTGGACGCCGGCCGCGGCGGCGGCGGTGAGCACGGTCTGCGTGCCGCGCACGTTGTAGGCCGTCCGGGCGGCGGGGTCGGTCTCCAGGTCGAGGTCGACGGCGAGGTGCACGACGACGTCCGCGCCGCGCAGCTTCTCGGCGATGGCCGGATCGCGCACGTCGAGGATGTGCCACTGCGCCTCCTCGACCTCGCCGCGGCGCTCGTCGATGGCGACGACCCGCTTGATCTCCTCGGAGGCGGCGAGGCGCCTGGTGAGCAGGTCGCCGACGCCGGAAGCGGCACCGGTGACCGCGACGACGGGGCCGCGCACGGCGGACCGGGTTGAGTGGTTTCGCGCTCCGCGAACCTGTGGATCTGGGGAACTCACCGGGCGTCTCCAGCGGTTGTCTTCAGTACGGACGCGCATGACGCGTACGGACCAGGTGGCGTCCATCCTGCCGCAGGGCACGGCCCGGCGGAGCACCGAGCCCGTTTCCGGCCCGGATGTCGGGTGGTGTCCCGCCGATCGGGCCGGGTTCGCGGGGTCCGGCCCGACGACGCGGCGGCACGGCAGCACGAGGCCGGACTTGAGCATGGCCTGCGCTCCGCCCGCGCCCACGACGCCGGGC
>NZ_JBEXSZ010000276.1:0-3363 GCF_040613865.1 Streptomyces sp. NPDC006197
CGCGCCGGGCACCGGGCGTCCGTCGAAGGTGAGGTGACGCTCCTCCAGGTGCCAGCCGCGCGGCCGCATGACGACGGTGGCGAGCTCGTCGGCGGCCCGAGCCGCAGCCGCAGGCGCCGAGCACGGGCAGGAACACCGCCTCACGCGGTGGCTCCGGCATGGAGTCGATCGGCATCGGGGATTCGGCCATGGGGTCCCTCCCTTTCGAGGCGTGCGTCGCCTCCCCCCATTGCATGCCCACCCCGACCGGCGCATCAACGGCGCATCGGCGCCCTTGGGGGTGCCTTGCCGGTCAGGCCGGGCTCGCGGCGCCTATGCGCCCTCCACCGGCGCGTCCGCCGCCTGCAGCTCGTCCGCGTGCTCGCCCGTCACCAGGTACACGACGCGCTTCGCCACCGACACCGCGTGGTCCGCGAACCGCTCGTAGTACCGGCCGAGCAGCGTCACGTCCACGGCCGTCTCGATGCCGTGCTTCCAGCGGTCGTCCATCAGGTGCTGGAAGAGCGTCCGGTGCAGCAGGTCCATCTCGTCGTCGTCCTGCTCCAGCTGGAGCGCCAGGTCGACGTCCTTCGTGATGATGACCTCCGCCGCCTTCGCCATCAGGCGCTGCGCCAGCTGCCCCATCTCCAGGATGGTCGCGTGCAGGTCCCGCGGCACCGCCGTGTCCGGGAACCGCAGCCGCGCCAGCTTCGCCACGTGCTGCGCCAGGTCCCCGGAGCGCTCCAGGTCGGCGCTCATCCGCAGCGAGGTCACCACGATCCGCAGGTCCGTCGCCACCGGCTGCTGCCGGGCCAGCAGCGCTATCGCCCGCGCCTCCAGGTCGTGCTGGAGGTCGTCGACCTTCTGGTCCGCCGCGATCACGCTCTCCGCGAGCTTGAGATCCGCGTCGAGCATCGCCGTCGTGGCGCGCCCGATCGCCGACCCGACGAGCCGGGCCATCTCGACCAGGCCCTCGCCGATCGAGTCCAGTTCCTCGTGGTACGCGTCCCGCATGGATGTCCCTCTCTACGCAAAGCTCCGGGGTCCGGGTGGGGCTTCGGACCCCCACGCTCCCACGTTCGGCCCCCTGTGCGTCCGGTTCCACCCCCTGAAATGAACCGGCACTTTCCCCTAGGTGAACTCCTGGCGACACGCGCCACCCTCGTCGCCAGGGCAAATGAACCACCCGCGTCTCCTCGGTGAACTCTGGGCGACGACTGTTCGAGCAGCCACTCGGACGGCTGGGAGAGTGTCCGTGACCCCGCATAACCTTGGAGACATGGACGTGAACGCGGCGGTCGCCGCATTGGCAGCGATCGCCGGCGTGTGCACCGGCGTGATCGCCATGCTGGCGTTCCGCTGGAGCGAGCGCGACCAGGCGCGACCGACCCGTACCTCGCTGCACACCGATGCCGTGCTCCCGCCCGGCGTCGACACCGTGCTGTCCGTGCTGCGCTCCTCCGCGGTCGTCCTCGACGAGAGCGACTCCGTGGTGAAGGCCAGCTCGGCGGCGTACGCGCTCGGCCTGGTCCGCGGCGGCAAACTGGCCGTCGAACCCATGCTCAACATGGCCCGCGACACCCGCCGGGACGGAGAGATACGGCAGGTGGAGCTGGACCTGGCCCGGCGCGGCACCGGACGCGGCGAGGCCCTCGCCGTCTCCGCCCGGGTCGCCCCGCTGGGCTCGCGGCTCGTGCTGCTCCTGGTCGAGGACCTCACCGAGGCCCGCCGCATCGAAGCGGTACGACGCGACTTCGTCGCCAACGTGAGCCATGAGCTCAAGACCCCCGTCGGCGCGCTCTCCCTGCTCTCCGAGGCGGTCATGGACGCCTCGGACGACCCCGAGGCGGTCACCCGCTTCGCCGGCCGGATGCAGATCGAGGCGACCCGCCTCACCAACCTCGTACAGGAGCTCATCGACCTCTCCCGCGTGCAGAACGACGACCCGCTGGAGGACTCCGAGCCGGTGTCCGTGGACGAGCTCGTCGCCGAGGCGATCGACCGCTCCCGGCAGCCGGCCTCCAAGAAGCAGATCACCATGGTCTCCGGGGGCGCCGCCGATCTGTACGTGTGGGGCAGCCGGGGCCAGCTCGCGGCGGCCCTCGGCAACCTCGTCGAGAACGCCGTCAACTACTCGCCGGCCCGCACGCGGGTGGGCATCGCCGCCCGCCGCGTCTCCGCCCCCGCCGGCGACCTGATCGAGATAGCCGTCACCGACCAGGGCATCGGCATCCCCGACAAGGACAAGGAGCGCGTCTTCGAGCGCTTCTACCGCGTCGACCCGGCCCGCTCCCGTGCCACCGGCGGTACGGGACTCGGCCTGGCCATCGTCAAGCACGTGGCCGCCTCCCACGGCGGGGAGGTCACCGTCTGGAGCACCGAGGGTCAGGGCTCCACCTTCACCTTGCGGCTGCCCGAGGCGGGCGCCGTACGGGACCGCCGGTCCGCCTCTTCTCCCACCCCTGATCTCATGACCGAACCGCTTCCCGCCCCGGAGGTCCTTCCGTGACCCGAGTGCTCGTCGTCGAGGATGAGGAATCCTTCAGCGACGCCCTGTCGTACATGCTCCGCAAGGAGGGCTTCGAGGTCGCCGTCGCGGCGACCGGGCCCGACGGCCTCGACGAGTTCGAGCGCAACGGAGCCGACCTCGTCCTCCTCGACCTGATGCTTCCGGGCCTGCCCGGCACCGAGGTGTGCCGCCAGCTGCGCGGCCGCTCGAACGTCCCGGTGATCATGGTGACCGCCAAGGACAGCGAGATCGACAAGGTCGTCGGCCTGGAGATAGGAGCCGACGACTACGTGACCAAGCCCTTCTCCTCGCGCGAGCTGGTCGCCCGCATCCGCGCGGTGCTGCGCCGCCGCGGGGAGCCGGAGGAGGTCGCCCCGGCGGCCCTGGAGGCCGGCCCGGTCCGCATGGACGTCGACCGCCACGTGGTGACGGTCTCCGGCGGCAAGGTCGACCTGCCGCTGAAGGAGTTCGACCTCCTGGAGATGCTGCTGCGCAACGCGGGCCGCGTGCTGACCCGTATGCAGCTCATCGACCGGGTGTGGGGCGCGGACTACGTCGGCGACACCAAGACCCTCGACGTCCACGTCAAGCGCCTCCGCGCCAAGATCGAGCCGGACCCGGGCGCGCCGCGGTACCTGGTGACGGTGCGGGGCCTGGGCTACAAGTTCGAGCCGTAGGCCGGCCCAGGGCCGAGGAGGCCGGACGGAGTCCGGCACAGCGTCCCGAGGCCTGTGCGGCCCTCCGGGGCCGGGCGGTGCGAGGGGCGCACGGAGGACAGGGCGTAGAACCGCCCGTCCTCGATCGCGACGATCGCCTTCTGCATGTACGGGGAGATCTTGTCGATCGGCACGACCTTCCGGTCCCGCGAGTACACC
>NZ_JBEXSZ010000277.1:0-3258 GCF_040613865.1 Streptomyces sp. NPDC006197
CCGTCACCCCGGCCGCGTCACGCGGCCGGGGTGACGGGGCCCGTCGTCGTGATGCGGAAGACCGGGTGCTTCGGGGCGATGGCCCGCAGTTCCTCCGCGGAGGAGTCGGGGCCGACACCGCCGAAGAAGACGCCGACCTCCGCCTTCCAGCGCTTGAGGTAGGCGCGGAGCAGGGCGGGCTTGTCGTCGTCGGCCACCTCGACGGCGGTGAACTCCTCCGCGTGCTTGCCGAGGTGCAGCTGCCCGCCGCCGGCGGCCCGCATGTTGTGCGTCCACTGGACGTGGCCGCGGGGGGCGACGAGGTACCGGGCGCCGTCCACCGTCAGGAGGTTGACGGGGGTGCGGCGCCATTCGCCGCTCTTACGGCCGCGGACGGCCAGGACGCGGGAGCCCCAGACGCTGATGCCCCGGCGGGTCATCCAGGCGACGGCGCGGTTGAGGACGTTCACCGTGAACCAGCCGGGCTTCATGACGTGGACGGCGGCGGGGGAGGAGCCGGTGGCGGGGCCGGTGGGGACGGAGCCGGGGGCGGGGGTGGCGGGCTGGGCGGACATGAGGGCCTCCTGGCGAATCCTGCGGAACGAAACTGTGAGCGCTGCTCTCGCTTGAGATCAGTGTGCACGGTTCGGTGCTCACAAGCAAGAGCGGTGCTCTCGTTTCGTTACGGTGCTCTGAAAATGGCACACTGCTCTCCATGACGACCGTCCGAGGAGCCCGCGCCCGCGCCCGCATCGAGATCACCGCCGCCATCAAGGACGAGGCCCGCACCCAGCTCGCCGCCGAGGGCGCCGCCAAGCTGTCCCTGCGGGCCGTCGCCCGCGAGCTCGGCATGGTGTCCTCCGCGCTCTACCGCTACTTCCCCAGCCGCGACGACCTGCTCACCGCCCTCATCGTCGACGCCTACGACGCCGTCGGCGCCGCCGCCGAGCGCGCGGCCGCCGAGGCCGAGGCCGAGCGCCCCCTCGACCGGTGGACCGCCGTCTGCCGGGCGGTCCGCGCCTGGGCCGTCGCCCACCCCCACGAGTACGCCCTCATCTACGGCTCCCCCGTCCCGGGCTACACCGCCCCCCAGGACACGATCGTCCCCGCCTCCCGCGTCGGCCTGGTCCTCATCGACATCGCCCGCCGGGCCCACGCGGGCGAGGGCGTCGCCCTGCCGCCGCTGCCGGACGCCCTGCGCCCCGAAGCCGTCCGCATGAGCGCCGACATCGCCCCGGACCTCCCGCCGGCCCTCGCCGTCGCACTCGTCGCCGCCTGGTCGCAGCTCTTCGGCCTCGTCTCCTTCGAGGTCTTCGGCCAGTTCCACCGCGTCGTCGAGGACCGCGACGCCTTCTTCGCGACGGCCGCCCGCCGCCTGGGCCAGGACGTGGGCCTGCTCCCGCGCGGCTGACCCGACCGTCCGGGCCCCGCTCCTACTCCCGCGGGAGTACACGCGACCACCCCGCCGGGCCGACGTGCGCGGCGGGCGGTCGCGGTTAGCGTGACCGGTATGGAAGCCGATAGGGACGAGGAGCGGCCGGGCGGACCCCGCGGTGGGCACGGCCGCGGACCCCGGCGTCGGCACGGCCGTGCGTTCCGGCGTGGGCACGGTCGCGTGCCCCGGCGCGAGCCATGGGAACAGGGGTGGGGGAGCGACAGGGGCCTGCCCTGGCGGTCGACGCTGCTGATCGCCGTGTTCGTCATGGCGGGAACCGGCTTCTCCGCGCGGAACCAGCCGGACCGGGAGACGCTCGACGCCCTCGGGCGGGCCCTGCTCCTGCTCGGGGCGGTCCCGCTGCTGCTGCGTCACCGCAGGCCCGTGCCGGTGGTGTTCGCCGTCGCGGCCGTCACCCTCGGGTACCTCGCGGCCGGCTATCCGTACGGCCCGGTCTTCGTCATGGTGGCCGTCGCCTGCTTCGCGGCCGTCGTCCACGGGCACCGGACCGCCGCCTGGTGGGCCATCGGCCTGCTCTGGGCGGGCCATCTGCTGCTCTCGCACTGGTTCTACCGGTGGCTGCCCCCGGCCGGTGACGGGCCCGCGCCCTGGGGGCAGGAGCTTCCGGCCGCGGCCTTCGCGGTGGCCGTGCTCGCCGCCTCCGAGGTCGTCCGGGTGCGGCGAGAGCAGGGCGCCCAGCTGCGGGCCGAGCGGGCCGCTGCCGAGCGGCGGCGCGCCGACGAGGAACGGCTCCGCATCGCCCGCGAACTCCACGACGTGCTGGCCCACTCGATCTCCGTGATCAACGTGCAGGCGGGCGTCGGCCTCGCCCTCCTGGACTCCGACCCGGAGCAGGCCCGGACCGCGCTGACCACCATCAAGGCGGCCAGCAAGGAGGCGCTCGGCGAGGTGCGCCAGGTCCTCGACACCCTCCGTACCCCCGGTGACGCCCCCCGCGCCCCCGCCCCCGGCCTCGACCGGCTCCCCGAACTCGTCGAGCAGGCCGCCGCCGCGGGCCTCACCGTCACCGTCTCGACGAGCGGCCCTCCGCCCGCCCTGCCGCCGGGCGCCGACCTCGCCGCCTTCCGGATCGTGCAGGAGGCGCTCACCAACGTGGTGCGGCACTCCGGTTCGCGTACGGCCCGGGTACGGATCGGACAGGGCTCCGGGTGTCTGGAGCTGACCGTCGACGACGACGGCCCCGCCACCGGCACGGAGGCCGGCGGCAGCGGGAACGGACTCGCCGGAATGCGGGAGCGGGCCGCCGCCCTCGGTGGCACCATCGAGGCGGGCGCCCGCCCGGACGGCGGCTTCCGCGTCCACGCCGCCCTCCCGCTCCGCCCGCAGGAGGCCCCGAGACCCGAGGAGAACCGTCCGTGATCCGTGTCCTGCTCGCCGACGACCAGTCGCTGGTACGGGCGGGGTTCCGCGCGCTGCTCGACGCCCAGCCCGACATCGAGGTGGCCGGCGAGGCCGCCGACGGCGAGGAGGCGGTGGACCGGGTCCGCGCGCTGCGCCCCGACGTCGTGCTCATGGACATCCGGATGCCCAGGCTCGACGGGCTTGAGGCGACCCGGCGCCTCACCGCGGACCCGGACCTCGGCGGGGTCCGGGTCGTCATGCTGACCACCTTCGAGCTCGACGAGTACGTCTTCGAGGCGATCCGTGCCGGTGCCTCCGGCTTCCTGGTCAAGGACACCGAGCCGGAGGAGCTCCTGCGGGCCGTGCGGGCCGTCGTCCACGGGGACGCCGAAGTCCCTGCGGTAGCTCCAGCGCACCGACGCCGGGTCGGCGTCGGCGCGTTCGGCGAACGCGCGCAGCACTTCTGTGGCGTCGTCGGCCGC
>NZ_JBEXSZ010000278.1:0-3193 GCF_040613865.1 Streptomyces sp. NPDC006197
CTGGGGCAACTCCATGGGCGGCATGGTCCAGGACTCCCTGTACGTCTGGCTCCCGCTGAAGTTCCCCACCAAGACCACCATGACCATGGACTACTACCCGCAGATCACCGTGGACACGGCTGCCGGGACGGTGCAGGGCCTCGGAACGTGGGAGACGCTGACCGCCTCGCACAGCGGCAAGTGCGCCGACGTGGCCGACCGCTCCACCGCGGACGGCGCCGCCCTCATCCAGTGGACCTGCGGCAACCGCAGCGTCAACCAGGAGTTCTGGCTCAAGTCCGCCGGCAACGGTCAGGTACAGATCGTGGCCCGGTACAGCGGCAAGTGCCTGGCCCCGCGGGACGGTTCGACCGCCGACGGCGCCGCGATCGTCCAGTACGCCTGTGACGGCACGGCCGCCCAGCGGTGGAGCGTGATCGGCTCCGGCAGCACCGTGCAGCTGGCCGCCGTCCAGAGCGGCAAGTGCCTGGACGTCACCAACACGTCCACGAGCGACGGCACGCCGCTCATCCAGTGGAGCTGCAACACCAGCGCCGCCAACCAGAAGTGGCTCCGCACGGCTGCCTGACCGCCGCCCGGACCGCACCGGGCAGGCCCCGGCCCCCGCCGGGGCCTGCCCCACCCATGACCGCCCGCCCGTATCACCCGGCCGCGCGGTCCCCTCGGCGACCAACGATCACCTCAGGGAGACCGACCATGCCCTCCACCCGTGAACGACCCCCGCACCGCGTACGCAGGAGCGGCGCGCTCCTGGGTACCGCCGCCGTGGCCGCGCTCCTCGCGACCGGCCTCACGCCCATGACCCCCGCGGCGGCCGAGAGCACCGAGCAGGCGGTGACCGTCCGCCCCGACCCCAGCTACCAGCAGCAGCCGTTCCAGGGCTGGGGCACCGCCCTCGCCTGGTTCGCCAACGTGACCGGCGGCTGGCCCGACGCCCAGCGCAACGCGCTCGCGGACGCCCTCTACGGCGCCGACGGCCTCGGCTTCACCATCGCCCGCTACAACATCGGCGGCGGCGACAGCCCCGAGACCACCCCCTACATGCGGCCCGGCGCGGCCGTCCCCGGCTGGTGGAACCGTCCCGGCCCGGAGTCCCCCGACTGGTGGGACCCGAACAACCCCACCCACTGGAACCCGAACGCCGACGCCAACCAGCGCTGGTGGCTCACCGCCGCCAAGGCGCGCGGCGCCACCACCTTCGAGGCATTCTCCAACTCCGCCCCGTACTTCATGACCAACAGCGGCCTGGTCTCGGGCGCGACCAACGGCTGGCAGGACAACCTCCGTTCCGACCAGTACGACCGGTTCGCCGCGTACCTCTCCGGCGCCCTCAAGCGCGCGCAGAGCGCCACCGGCGTCACCTTCGACTCCCTCTCCCCGGTCAACGAACCGGGCACCGACTACTGGCACGCGGGCGGGCGGCAGGAGGGCTCGCACTGGGACCCCGCCTCCCAGGCGCGCATGATCACCACCATGCGGGCCCGGCTGAACGCCGACGGCATCACCACCCCCATCGCCGCCATGGACGAGACCAACCCCGACGTCTTCCGCAGCAACTGGGACACCTACGACCCGGCGGTCAAGTCCGCGATCGGCAGGCTCAACACCCACACCTACGGCACCAACGGCCGTACCGGTGTCCGTGACATCGCCAAGGGGGCGGCCACCCCGTTGTGGATGTCCGAGGTGGACCTGGGCGGCAGCGTCGGGCAGAGCTTCACCGACATGAGCCCCGCCCTCGACCTCACCCAGCACGTCAACGAGGACTTCCGCGAACTGGAGCCCCGCGCCTGGGTCCTCTGGCAGGCCGTCGAGGACTACGAGAACATGACCCCGGCGCACGAGAACTCCAACTGGGGCCTCATCCAGACCGACTTCACGCCCGACGACGCGGCCACCGAGCCGCTGCGCAAGAACAAGAAGTACTGGGCGATGGCGAACTACACCCGGTTCGTCCGTCCGGGCGCCCGCGTCATCAACACCGACAACGCCGACACCTTCGCCGCCCTGCGACCGGCCGGCCAGGGCGCGGTCGTCGTCCACACCAACCCCACCGGGGCGCCCCAGCGGCTCACCCTGAACCTCGCCGGATTCCAGAACGTGGGCACCGGGGCCGTCCAGCGCTACACCACCGACGCCACCAAGAACCTGCAGCGCGAGAGCGACCTCACCCCCGCCGGCAAGACGCTCACCGCGACCGTGGGCGCGGGATCCGTCACCACCTTCGTCCTGCCCGGTGCGACAGGCGTGAACGTCTCCGACACCACGGCTCCCACCGGCGCCGCGCGGCAGCTGCTCAACGATAACAGCGGCAAGGCCCTGGCCGTCTCCACGAGCAACGGCCAGAGCACGCTGGTCCAGCGCACCTCCAGCCCCGGCACCACGGCGCAGCAGTGGAAGTTCACCAAGCTCGCCGCGGCCGACTGGGGCAACACCGCGACCTACCGCATCACGAGCGTCGCCAACGGCAAGGCGCTCGCGGCCCAGGGCGACGCCCTCGCCCTGGTGACCTCGGGCACCTCCGCCGAGCAGGCCTGGATGCTGTCCACCACGGGGGAGGGGCACTACACCCTCGTCAACAGCGCCAGTGGCAAGCTCCTGGACGTCAGCGGTCAGTCCACGAGCGACGGTGCGCCCGTGGGCGTCTACCGTCCGACGACCGGGTCCAACCAGTCCTGGACCTTCCGCTCCGTCGCCGCGGACACCTGGACGCCGCTGCGCATGCGGCACAGCGGCAAGTGCCTGGACGTGAGCGGCGCCTCCACCGCGGACGGCGCCCAGGTCGTCCAGTACGCCTGCGGCGGCGCGACCAACCAGCAGTGGTCCATGCGCCCCACGGGCGGTGGCTACGTCAACGTCGTCGCCCGGCACAGCGGCAAGTGCCTCGACGTCACCAACGAGTCGACCGCCGACGGCGCGATCGTCTTCCAGTACGGCTGCAACGGCGGTGCCAACCAGCAGTGGGCGGTGCTCAGGTCGTCCGACGGCTTCATCACCCTGCTGGCCCGCCACAGCGGCAAGTGCCTGGACGTGAGCGGCGCCTCCACGGCGAACGGCGCCGAGGTCGTCCAGTACACCTGTGGCACGGCCGCCAATCAGCAGCTCACCACCTCCTAGCGGTCCGGCCGGCCCGGAAGCCACTCGGCTTCCGGGCGTCGCCGGGCTCCTCCATTAACTCCACTCAGCGGACCAC
>NZ_JBEXSZ010000279.1:0-2955 GCF_040613865.1 Streptomyces sp. NPDC006197
GCTGCGGATCTCGGCGCTGCTCGGGGCGTGCGTCTTCGCGGCGTTCAGCGTCTTCTGGTCCGTGCTCGCCTTCCACCTGGCGGCCCCGCCGCTCGGGTACGGGCCGGGGGCGGCGGGCCTCTTCGGGGTGCTGACCCTGCCGGCGGCGTTGCTCTCGGCGATGGCGGGGCCGCTGGCCGACCGGTACGGGGCCTCGGCGGTGAACGCCGGGGGGCTGGTGTGCGCGGGGCTCGGCCTCGCGGCGGCCGGGCTCGCCCCGTACGCCCCGGTGGCCCTGGTGGCCGGGGCGAACCTGCTGGTGGTCGGGGTCAGCTCGTGCCAGGTGGCCAGCCAGGCGCGGATCTTCGGGATCGGCCGGGCGGTGGCGGCCCGGGTCAACACGGTCTTCATGCTGGCCACGTTCGGCGGCGGGGCCCTCGGCTCCCTCGCCGGGTCCTGGCTGTACGCGGCGTACGGCTGGCCGGCCGCGCTGCTCGCGGCGGGGGCGTGCGTCGCCGTCGGCGGGCTGGTGGTGGTCTCCGCGCGACCGGCGGTCCCGAGTTGCGTCCCGGACGTCACACGGGAGGCTGGGGGTATCCGCCCGCGCATCCCGCAGGGAGAGTCATGATGCTGGACCTCACCGCCCTCGCCGACGAGCACCTGACCGCGGCCCGTACGGCGCCGCACGGGCGCAGCGCCCATCTGGTGATGCACGACGGGGTGCTGCGGCAGACCGTCATCGCCCTGACCTCGGGCACCTCCTTGGACGAGCACAACGCGCCACCGGCCGCGAGCCTCCAGGTGCTGCGGGGCCGGGTGAGCCTGACGGCGGCCGGACGGTCCGAGGAGCTGCGGGCCGGCACGCTGCGGATGATCCCGAAGGAACGGCACGGGCTGACGGCGCTGGAGGACGCGGTGGTGCTGCTGACGGCCGTGAACGACTGAGGGACCGGCCCCGGTCGAATATTCGCTGCCCTGCCGGACCGTGGACGGGCAGACTCGCCCCATGGCAGACACGAGGGCGTTGGCGGACACGGGGGCGTTCCGGGACGAGGTGGGCCGCTGGGCGGCCGGCGGTTCCGGCGGAGACACGGCGCGGGACCTGGCCGTGGCCCTGGGGCTGCGCACGGTGGTGCTCCTGGAGGGCCCGAGCGACTTCGCGGCCGTCGAGACGCTGGCCGCGCGACGCGGCCGGGACCTCGCCGCGGAAGGCGTGTGCGTGGTGTCCATGGGCGGGGCGATGAGCATCGCCCGCTACGCCGAACTGCTCGGGCCGCCCGGTCTCGGCCTGCGTCTGACGGGCCTGTGCGACGAGCGCGAGCGGGGCTTCTACGAGCGCGGCCTGATGCGGGCCGGAGCCCCGCGGGAGGACTTCTTCGTCTGTGTGGCGGACCTGGAGGACGAGCTCATCCGCGCGCTGGGCCCGGCGAAGGTCGAGGAGATCATCCGGACGGAGGGCGACCTGCGCCCCTGGCAGACCTTCCTGACCCAGCCCGCCCAGCACGGCCGGCCCCGGCACCGGCAGCTGCGGCGCTTCCTCGGCACGAAGAAGGGCCGCAAGATCCGCTACGGCACCCTCCTGGCGGAGGCCCTGGACGCTGACCGGGTGCCGGCGCCGCTCGACGACCTCCTGGCGAGTGTGTGAGCAGTTGGAGGGGCGACGTCACCTCCCCGTGCCGAAGGCACTGTTGCGGACGTCTCCGGACACGGAGTCCACCCACAGCACGTCCGTCGTGGCCGAGTCCGGCGGGGAGGTCGTCTGCTCCACCGCGCCCAGCACGACGTTCACCAGCCACTCCGGACGCCAGGCGCCGCCCCTCTCCACGGCCCTGAGCGCGAACGCCTCGAACCGGATGTCGTCCGGGACCCCCTGTCCCCGGACCGGGCGGTGAAGTCCTCTCGTGCGGCTCGTTCCGCCTGCTCCGCGCTCAGCTTCGCCTTCTCGAGCTCCAGGCGCGTGGGCCCGTCGTTCACGTCGAGCTGGGAGACGCGTCCCTGCCGGTCGATCTGTACCTCCAGCGACCGGGGCATCAGGACGCCGTCCTGCGTCCAGGTCCAGCGGGTCGTCCATCCGAACTCCGCTTTCCTCCCCACGGGGTACGTCGCGTGGGCCCCCGCCTCCTCCGCCCAGGGGTGGTGCGCCCGCATGTACGCCCGCGCCGCCTCGTACGCCTCCTTCTCGCCGGAGGGCGCCTTGGCGCCGGGCACCGGGAACCCCATGGCGGTGGGGCGGTCGCCGTCCTCGAACGAGATGTCCAGTCGTTCCCCGTCCGGCCAGGACAGGGTCCCGTTCCCGTACCCCTCCGGGTGCGCCTCGTCACGGCGGAGGAGACCGAACACGACATTCGTACAGGGCAGGTCCAGGCAGGGCTGGTTGTAGGTCCTCCCCAGGACGTACCGGTCGCCGAACGCCTCCCGCAGGGCCTTCTCCACCGTCCCGCGCTGGTCGGTGCCGGCGGCCGAGAGGCCCGTGCCGTCCACATGGGTGAAGGCCACCGCCGTGCGCGCCGCCCCCACCCCGATCACCAGCAGGGCCGCGGACGCGAACAGCGCGGCCCTGGCCCCGGCGAGCCAGTCGACCCGCCTCCGTACGGCGAGCGTCAGGAGGGCGAGGGCGGCGCCCGCGACGCCTCCCAGGATGTTCGTCTCGGCGTCCGCGCTGTCGCACAGGCGCCCCAGCCCGTCCACGGTCCCCTGGGTGAACTCGACGGCCAGGGGCAGCGAGACGACACCGACGAGTACGGGGAGGGGACGGCGCGAGGCGAGCAGGGCGAAGAGTCCGAGCGGCACCGTCATCGCGAGGTTCCACAGACCCTGGGTGGTGTGGAACGGTTCGAGGAGGTCGTGGTTGACGACGCATTCGCCGCTGGCGTCGCCGCCCCCCATGAAGGTGACGCCGATCATGGCGGTGAGGGTGGCGGCGAGTCCCGCCCACCATCTGCCACGGGGGTTGCCCAGCCGGTGGGCCGTCCACCA
>NZ_JBEXSZ010000280.1:0-2911 GCF_040613865.1 Streptomyces sp. NPDC006197
TCCACGACCGCGACGGAGACCCGCTGGTTCTCCTGCTCGGCGGCGTCCAGGGTCGCCTGCGCGGCCTTGGTGGCGGCCTCGATCGTCAGGTGCGTGGAGCGCGTCGTGTTCTTGTTCTTGGCGTCCGCCGTGGCGGCGGTCGGCGCGGCCGCCGTGTCCTCGCCGGTGGCGCTCGCGGAGTAGGCCCCGAAGCCGCCGAGGGCGAGGGCGGCGACGATCGCGCCACCGGTCACGACACGGGTGCGCGAGGAGGCCTTCTTCACGTGCTTCATGGGGTCTGCTCCAGTGAACTCGGGGAACCGCGGGGGCCGTCGGGAAGCCGCGGCCCGCTCTGTCTCCCATCCTGGTGCCGTACCCCGCCGCCGTCCGTCGTCGTCCCGGCTGCCCCCGGCGCCCCGGGCGGTGGACCCCGGGGTCATCCGATCGGTTGACCCCGCGCGGTCAGCCTCCGCCACCGAGCGGCCGGTTCGGCGAAGGCCCCCGCCGCCGCGTCGGCGGCCGGGCGCCCCGGGAGGCGGCCCGTGACGGCGCCGCGGTCCTCCCGGCCGGCCCACGCCCGGCCTTCGCTTCCGGGGGCGGCGCACACGGTTCTATGGTGGGCGGCGCAGATCGCGCGGACCGCGCGGTCCTCCGCGGGCACGCGCCCGATCCGGCGGCCATCCCGGCGGCAGGGTCGCACCCGCACGACACGAACGAGGAGTTCCATGGACATCGCCGGCTCCGCCGCTCTCGTCACCGGCGCCGCTTCCGGCCTCGGCGCCGCCACCGCCGCCGCACTCGCCGCGCGCGGCGCCACCGTCTACGGCCTGGACCTGGACAAGGCCGTGGCCGCCGCCGGGCCGCTGCCCGAGGGCGTGCGGCTGCTCGCCGCGGACGTCACCGACGAGGAGCAGGTCCGCGAGGCGCTCGCCGCGATCGACGCCGACGGCGCCGAGCTGCGGCTCGCCGTGAACTGCGCGGGCATCGCCCCCTCCGCCCGCATCCTGGGCCGCAAGGGACCGCACGACCTCGACCTGTTCCGTACGGTGCTCAACGTCAACCTGCTCGGCACCTTCAACGTGATGCGGCTCGCCGCCGAGGCCATCGCCCGCCACGAGCCCGACGAGCACGGTCAGCGCGGCCTCGTGGTCAACACCGCGTCCATCGCCGCCTTCGAGGGCCAGGTCGGACAGATCGCGTACGCCGCCTCCAAGGCGGGCGTCGCCGGGATGACCGTCACCGCCGCGCGTGACCTGGCGCAGTTCGGCATCCGGGTCGTCACCATCGCCCCCGGCATCGTCGACACCCCGATGATGGCCGGGTTCGGCGAGGACGTCCGGGCCGGTCTCGCCGCGAGCGTCACCTTCCCGCAGCGCCTCGCGCGCCCGGAGGAGTACGCCCGGCTCGTGACGATGATCGCCGAGCACGACTACCTCAACGGCGAGACGATCCGCATGGACGGCGCCCTCCGCATGAGCGCCCGCTGAGCCTCCGTACCCTCACCACAGCACTCGGTGCCGGATTCTTCCGGCACCGAGTGCTGTGAGGGCTCGTCCGGGTGTTAGGTTCGAGCCATGGGAACAGCGTCGACGAACTCCACGAAGCCCGCGATGCGGGACTCCCTCATCGCCGCGGCCTTCCAGCTCTTCCTGGAGCGGGGCTACGAGCAGACCACCGTCGACGACATCGTCACGCTCGCGGGCGTCGGCCGGCGGTCCTTCTTCCGGTACTTCCCGTCCAAGGAGGACGTGGTCTTCCCCGACCACGAGCAGTGCCTCGCCGACATGACCCGCTTCCTCGCCGCGAGCGCCGACTCCGACGACCCGGTCGTCCGGGTCTGCGACGCCGCCCGGCTCGTCATGCGGATGTACGCCGAGAACCCCACCTTCTCCGTGCAGCGCTACCGGCTCACCCGTGAGGTGGCCGGACTGCGCACGTACGAGCTGTCGGTGGTCTGGCGGTACGAGAAGACCCTCGGCGACTACCTGCGCACCCGCTGGGCGGACCGCAGGGACGGCACCCTGCGCGCCAACGTCGTCGCGGCGGCCGTGGTCGCCGCCCACAACCACGCCCTGCGGCACTGGCTGCGCTCGGGCGGCGAGGGCGACCCGCTGGCCGAGGTCGACGGGGCCCTGGAGTTCGTCCGCACCACCTGGACCACCGGCGGCCAGGCGGCGG
Organism: Streptomyces sp. NPDC006197; assembly: GCF_040613865.1. NCBI lineage: Bacteria > Bacillati > Actinomycetota > Actinomycetes > Kitasatosporales > Streptomycetaceae > Streptomyces > Streptomyces sp. NPDC006197. Next base: position 2,158 of record NZ_JBEXSZ010000280.1, read on the forward strand.
ACGCCCCGGCCGAGGAGGCCGAGGACGTCGTCGTGGTGATCACCAAGCGCTCCACCCCCATGTGGCGCGTGGTGCGCGAGGTGGAGTCGAGCCTCGGCGAGGGCTGAGGGTCACCGGGGGATCTCCGGAGGGTCACCGAACGGCCTCAGGGTTCTCGGTATCTCGAATTGAGGGAACTCAGGTCTTTATTTGATGGCACTCAGTGCCATATCTTTGCTCCATGCACGGTCGAGCCGCCGAGTGCAAGGAGAAGGCATCGTGTTCCACACGGGAATGAGGAGCGGGACCGCCGTCCAGGCCGAGGAGTCGGCCCCCGAGTCCGAGCTGTACTTCCAGCGCTGCCGCTGGTGCCACACCACGACGTTCCAGCGTCTGCTCTGCCCGACCTGCGGGTCGACCGACCTGGCGCCCGAACTCAGCGGGGGCGAGGGCGTGATATCCGTACGGCGCGGGGTCGCGGCCGCTGACGCCGATCTCTGGCCGGTCCACATGACAGAGGGTTTCGTCGTCCGCTGCCGCGTCGACGGACCGCTGCACGCGGTGCGCCCCGGGGCCCGGGTCAAGCTCTCCGGCACCGCCTCCGCCGGGCGCAGGCCGGTCGTGCGGCTCTGCGAGGAGGTCCCGCTCGACACCTGGTACTGAGCGCCGGGCGCGTACACGAGGAAGGGGCGGGTGGTGCTCTACTTCCTCGCGACGCTCTCGCCGATGGTCTTCCCGGCCTGGCGCGGCATGGACGCTCCGCCTTGACCGGGCC
>NZ_JBEXSZ010000281.1:0-2844 GCF_040613865.1 Streptomyces sp. NPDC006197
CCTCGGAGAAGGCGTTGCCGTAGCGGCGGAGCAGCTCGGCGGCGCGCTCCTCGCCGAACTCGGCGTTCAGCGCCTCGCCGAAGCCGTCGGCCCAGGAGCGGGCGGCCTCGACGAGCCGGGCCTCGATGCGGTCGACGTCGGCGTCGGTGAGCTTCGCCAGCTCGGTGCCGGGCTTGACGCGGACGACGAAGTGCAGCCGGGAGAGGATCGACTCGGTGTTCCAGGCGGTGAAGTCGACGCTGGTGCCGTCGAGCTCCTCCTTCAGGATGTCGATGATCCGCAGCCGGACGCGGGTCGTGTAGCGGTCGCGCGGCAGGTAGACGAGGGCCGAGTAGTAGCGGCCGTACTCGTCCTGGCGCAGGTAGAGCCGCAGCCGGCGCCGCTCCTGCAGGTACAGGACGCTGGTGACGATGGACTGCAGCTGGTCGGCCGGGGTCTGGAAGAGCTCGTCGCGCGGGTAGGTCTCCAGGATCTGGAGCAGGTCGCGGCCGTCGTGGCTGTTCGGCGAGAAGCCGGCGCCCGCCAGGACCTCCTGGACCTTGCGCTTGACGACGGGGACCCGGCGGACGGACTCGGTGTAGGCGGCGGACGAGAAGAGGCCGAGGAAGCGGCGCTCGCCGACGACGTTGCCCTCGGCGTCGAACTTCTTCACGCCGACGTAGTCGAGGTACGAGGGGCGGTGCACGGTCGCCCGGCTGTTGGCCTTCGTCAGGATCAGCAGCTTGTGCTCGCGCGCCTTGGCGCGGGCGTCGGCGGGCAGCCGGCTGAAGGAGGGCGAGACGGGGTGGGCGTGGTGGCCCTGGTCGTCGGCGCCGTGCTGCGGGTCGGAGCGCAGGATGCCGAGGCCGGTGCCGGGCACGGCGGACAGGGCGTCACCGTTGACCAGTTCGTACTCGCGGTAGCCGAGGAAGGTGAAGTGGTCGTCGGCGAGCCAGCGCAGCAGCTCGCGGGCCTCCTCCACCTCGGTCGGCCGCAGGTCGGTGGCGGTGGGCTCGTCGGCGAGGCCGTCGGCGATGCGCAGGGCGGCATCGCGCATCTTCTCCCAGTCCTCGACCGTCTCGCGGACGTCGGACAGGACGCGCAGCAGGTCGCTGGTGATCTGCTTGAGGTCGGCGCGGTCGGTCTCGCGGTCGATCTCGACGTGGATCCAGGACTCGGCGAGCGCGTCGTGCGGCAGCTCGCCCTGGATCTGGGTCGACAGGACCTCGATGAGCTTTCCGGCCACGTCACGACGGACGAGGACCTGCGGGTGGATCACGACGTGGATGCCGCGGCCCTGACGGGACAGCTCGTTGGTGACCGAGTCGACGAGGAAGGGCATGTCGTCGGTGACGACCTCGACGACGGAGTGGCTGCTGGTCCAGCCGTTCTCCTCCACCGTCGGGGTGTGGACGCGCACGTTCGCGGTGCCCTGCGGACGGTTCTCCGCGAGCCGGTAGTGAGAGAGCGCGGCACCGAACACGTCGACCGGGTCGCGGTCGGCGAGGTCCTCGGGCGCGGTGTGCAGGTAGTAGCGCTGGAGGTAGTCGAGCACGGTGTCCCGGTCCGGGCGCTCCTCCGCGCCCTCCGGGCCCGTAGGAAGTCGCCCCCCGACAGGGCTGTGCTCAGCTACCCGAGCGGCCCTCTCGAGCAGCTCGGCCTTTGCTTCGTCCAGCTTGGTCTGCATGTCCTCTGACTCCTGTCGCGCGCCGTTGCGTGACGTCGGTGGAAGAAAGGGCACAACGCCACGACGCGGTGATTCCGGTCAGAGTCGACGTTATGCCCGGATGAGAGATGCCCGGGCCGTTATCGGCCACGGAACGTGGCGCGCCCGGACGGAGAGGATCGGCGAACGCACGCTCGACCCGGCCGCTGTCGCGGACCGGGCGGCAGCCGGGGGCTTCGCTGCCCCCACGGCGTATCGCGCTGATCACGGGAAAAGCCTATCGCTCTCGCACCCGGAACCGTCATGAGCCGTATGCGTACAAAAGAGCGGGGGAAGTTTGACGTTATGGACAGCAACACGTGTCCTCTTGGCAAACCACCCCGCCGGGGGCAGCGTGTACGCAAGCATGGGCACAACACGACAGACCGACCATCTGTGATCCGGGAGAGCCATGGCGAAGATCCTGATCGTGACCGGGGACGCGGCGGAGTCGCTGGAGGTGATGTACCCCTACCAGCGCCTCCTTGAGGAGGGGTACGAGGTCGACATCGCCGCCCCCGCCCGCAAACAGCTCCGCTTCGTCGTCCACGACTTCGAGCCGGGCTACGACACGTACACGGAGAAGCCGGGCTACACCTGGCCCGCCGACCTGGCCTTCTCCGAGGTCGACCCGGGCGACTACGTGGCGGTGGTGATCCCGGGCGGCCGCGCGCCGGAGTACCTGCGCAACGACCCGGAACTCCGCAAGATCCTCAAGGCCTTCTTCGACTCCGACAAGCCGGTGGCCCAGATCTGTCACGGCCCGCTCCTGACGGCGGCCGTCGGCAGCCTGGAGGGCCGCCGCGTCACGGCCTACCCGGCCCTGGAACTCGACATGCAGGCGGCCGGGGCGACCTTCCAGGACAGCGCGGCCGTGGTCGACGGCCTCCTGGTCTCCTCCCGAGCCTGGCCGGACCACCCCACCTGGATGCGCGAATTCCTGAAGGTCCTACGAGCGAAGGGCTAGCGCCGCTCCGGTCGTGGTGCTTTGCGGGCGGGCGCCCGCCAGGTGGTTCGCGGGCGGGCGTCCCGCCGAGCCCGGCCACGGCGGTTTGTGGGCGGGCGTTCCGCCGGATGGTTTGTGGGCATGCGTTCCGCCGGCCCAGCTCCAGTTCCCGGTCGATCAGCCGCAGCATCGGTTCGGGGTCCGCCGGGACACG
>NZ_JBEXSZ010000282.1:0-2823 GCF_040613865.1 Streptomyces sp. NPDC006197
ACGAAGTCGTCGAGCTCGTTGTCCGCGTAGACGTCCGCGTGCTCGGTCAGCACGTCGTCGACCGTCCCGGCCAGATCCGGATCGCCGAGCCCGGCGAGCTGTCCGAGCGCCGGGTCCCGGCCGTTCCCGCCGTCCCGGGCCTCCTTGGGCGGGTCGAGGAGCCGGTCGGCGAGGACCCGGCGGGCCCGGCGCAACTCGCCCTCCGAGCGGTGCCGCGCCGCGAGGAAGCCCTTCACCGCCTCGTTCGACAGGGCGCTGATGTGGACCAGGACCGCCTCGTGGAGGGGTACGACGATCTGCGGAGGCAGCCCTGCCTCCTGGGCGATCTCGGCGTACCGGCGGCTGCCGACCCGTGCGCCGACCCGGAAGGCCGCCTGGATGCCGTCGGCGGTCCGGCCGCCGAGGAACTCGATCCGGCCCAGGTGCCGGAAGTGGCCCGTGTGGTGGTCCTGGGCGCCGTCCGGGTTCTCGATCAGCTCGGTGAACTGCCACAGCGCCCGGCGGATCGCCGCCGTGAGGTCACGGCCGACGGCCGAGTCGAGAGGGCGGCGGTAGGCCGGGATCTCGGCCCGGATCGCCTCGCCCATCTCGGCGACGATCCCGTCGATCCGAGGCCGGATCAACTCGGCCAGCAGGACGGGAAGTTCGTGCCAGGGCCGACGGACGAACAGATCGGCGGACGGTGGCGGCGAAGCCATCGGAGACCTCCGTGGGGCGCGGGGGCGAGGGCGGACGGGGTGGACGGCGGGTGGCGAGGAGGGGAACGGGACGGGACGGGGTCGGCGGCGGGGCGGACGGGGACGGCACTGTGCGGGGTGAGGGGCCGTCCGGGAAAACAGTCACGCCCGTGACACCTTCCGGCTCCGGCCGCGGTCCGCGCTGGTGGCGCTCCGGCCGCCGACGCGAACGTGGAAGCGACGTTACGCGCCGGTAGCTTCCGTGTCTCGCCCCTGTGACCAAGACGTCGAGGCCGCCCGCGCTCCCCGCCCCCGTACGGCAGAGGAGATCACCCCATGCGCATCCGCAGGGTCCGCCGCACCGCGCCCCGTCCGCTGGCCGTCCTGTCCGGCCTCGTCACCGCGGCCTGTCTCGGCCTCGTGGGCACCACGACCGCCGGGGCGAGCCCCGTCACGGACGCGTCCGTCGCCGCGTCGACGGAGCAGGCCGACCCGGTCGGCCCGCCCCAGGACGGCTTCCCCGCCGCCCTCGGCTACTCCCTGCTCCACCCCACGGCGGTGCCGAGCGGCGCCGACGACTGGGCCTGCCGCCCGACCGCCGCCCACCCCCGCCCCGTCGTCCTCGTCCACGGCACCTTCGAGAACCGGTACGCCAACTGGGCGGGCCTCGCCCCGAAGTTGAAGGAGCAGGGCTACTGCGTCTTCGCGCTCAACTACGGCGGCAGCGGCTCGGGTCCCCTCATGGCGACCGGTGACATCCCCACCTCGGCCGGTCAGCTGGCCGCGTTCGTCGACCGCGTCAGAGCTGCGACCGGCGCCGACCGGGTCGACCTCGTCGGCCACTCGCAGGGCGGCCTGATGCCCCGCTACTACCTGCGTCACCTCGGCGGCGCGGCGAAGACCGCCCACCTGGTGGCCCTGTCGCCCACCAACCACGGCACCTCGCTCTGGGGCCTCGGGCTGCTCGCCCGCGCCTTCCCCGGCGGCGACGCGCTCCTCGGCGCCTCCTGCCCCGCCTGTGCCCAGCAGGTGACCGGCTCCGACTTCGTGACGGCGCTCAACGAGGGCGGCGAGACGCTGCCGGGCGTCTCCTACACGGTGATCGCCACCCGCTACGACGAGGTCGTCACCCCGTACGCCTCGTCCTTCCTCCGACCGGCCCCGAACGTCGTCAACCAGGTGGTGCAGGACCACTGCCCGCTGTCACTCACCGAGCACACCGACATCAGCTACGACCCCACCGCCACCCGGCTCGTCCTCGACGCCCTCGACCCGGCACACGCCCAGCGCCCCTCCTGCCTTCCGTAACGGAGGGGCCCGGCGGGAACGAGGAGGCACCGCAGACACGAGGGGCGGCTCCCCCGGAGTTCGCCCCGGATCGGCCGCTCGAACCGGCAGCACACGGCGTTTCGTCCGGAGCGCTTCCCGCCTCGGAACGCCTGCGGAATCCCCTTTCGATCGGTGACCTCACCGATGAGCAGTACGGGCAGATCATCAGGCCTGGTGATGCCGGGTACGAAACAGCGCGCGCCGTGTACGCGGGCGACATCGACCGCAAGCCCGCCGTCATCCTGCGCCCCGGGAACGCCGACCAGGTCGCGGCCGTCGTGGCGCTGGCGCGGGAGACCGGCCTCGAGTTGGCGGTCCGCGGCGGCGGACACAGCCCGGCCGGGCACAGCGTCTGCGAAGGGGGCATCGTCCTCGACCTGTCCCGCAAGTACGGCATGACCATCGACGACGTCCTCGCCGCGGAGATCGTCACCGCCGACGGTGAACTGCTGCTGGTGGACGAGCACCACCACCCCGACCTGTTCTGGGCCCTCCGCGGTGGCGGCAACTTCGGGGTGGTCACCCGCTTCGAGTTCCGTCTGCACCGGTTCGACGGCGTGTACGGCGGCATGATGGTGCTGCCGGTGACCCCCGAGATCCTGGAGGCCTTCGTCGCCGAGGCCGACCTGCACACGGGTTGGGTCGGCGAAGTACGACCCGGCCAATCTGTTCCGCTCCAACCACGACATCCTGCCCGCGGCCTCATGAGTCCTGCCGCGGGCTGACGCACGGCATCGGCCGCATGCTCGTGCGGCCCCGCGCCACCGGGCGGGGGCGGCCGGCGCCCCCCCACCGGCCGCGGGCCGGGGCCGCGCCC
>NZ_JBEXSZ010000283.1:0-2725 GCF_040613865.1 Streptomyces sp. NPDC006197
CGTTCTTACGACGCACATGCGTTTCCCGCGCGGCGAACACCGCGTCCCGGTCGTCGCCGATGGTGGTGAAGTACTCCTCGGCCACGTCGCCGGACTCGACGGCGTCCAGGGCGCGCCCCCGACATTCCGTTCGGCGCTGCAGCCCCCTTTCCCCCGCAGCAGTTCAATCCGGCCAACATCGGGGTGATTTCGGCCCTCTGGACAACCGGGCGTCATCTCTTCCCCTCTCACCGCACGGGCGCAGCGAGTGCCTCCTGCCGCACCGGTCGGGCGTCCGTCCCGTCCCGTCGGGCGGGTGGCCCGCTGTCCGCCTCCTTCCACAGCACCCGGAGGACGAGGGAACGATGACCACCACGCGCACCACCCGACTGCGGCGGCCGCTGCTGGCCGGTACCACGGCTGTCGCCGCCATGGCCGTGACGGCCGGCTTCATGACCGCCACGCCGGAGCAGGCGAACGCCGTGACGGGCCCCAGGCTGAGTCTCGTCGCGGCGACCGGCTCGATCACGCTCACCTCCTGGAAGGAGGACCCGGGCGTCTACCTGGACCTGGGCACGTACCTGACGGCGGAGGGAACCCCGTTCGAGCTCAAGGCGACCCGGAAGTCCTACAAGGACCCGGTGACCCTCACCCAGACCGTGTACGAAGGCGGCAGGGCCAAGGCGAAGACGCTGCCCCAGGGCACCGTGAAGGACTTCTCCGGGCTGCCCGGCTTCGCGGAGATCACCCTCACCGACAAGGACGGCAAGAAGGTCGTCAGCCGGGCGGAGAGCTTCTGCCCGAACAACGCCAGCGGACGGGTCCGCCCCGACGCGCCCTCCACCTCGAAGTATCCCGAGAGCTGCCCCACCAACCCCTTCACCCTCGGTTCCGTGTGGGGCGTCGAGAAGGGGTGGGCCGCCAACACCTACGGCGGTTCCTACACCCAGCCGGTGAAGCTCGCCGCCGGCACGTACACGGCCGAGGTCCGGGTCGCCAAGAAGTACCGGGACCTCTTCAAGATCGCCGACAGGCCCGCCCGAGTGAAGGTCACCGTCGAGGAGCGCAGTTGGGAGGAGAACGGCGCCGCGGCCGCCCGAGCGGCCACCGCCGGGGAGCACGCCGGGCACGGCGCCGCCCACCACGCTCCGGCCGGTCACGCCGGGCACGGCCCGGGGCACGCTCCGACCCCCGCCCAGGCCGGAGCCCCGGAGACCAGCGGCGCGGGCCCCTCGTACAACGTGGGCCACGGGCCGCTGAAGGCCGCACCGCCGGCCCTGCCGTGGGCACTCAAGAAGCAGCAGGCGGCACGCGCCGACATGCAGGCCGGCGCCATGCAGGCTGGCGACACGGCGGGTCGGACCGACGGCTCGCGACAGGCGCCCGCCCTCGCGCCGCGGTCCAAGCGGCCCACCGGGAACCCCTCCGTCCCCGATGTCCCCAAGCCCGACCTGCGGTCGCTGCCGGCCTACGGCATCACCATCAGCGACGGCGACCGGAACATCCCCGGCAAGGACTACCTGGCCTTCAGCGCCAACGTGTGGAACGCCGGTCCGGCCCAGCTCGTGGTGGACGGCTTCCGCTCGCCCGGCAAGGCCAAGATGGACGCCTACCAGTACTTCTACGACGCCCACGGCAAGCAGGTCGGCTACACCCCGACCGGCACCATGGAGTGGGACCCGCGCCCCGGCCACGTGCACTGGCACTTCACGGACTTCGCCAGCTACCGGCTGCTGAAGGCCGACAAGAAGGAAGCGGTGCGCAGCGGCAAGGAGGCCTTCTGCCTCGCCAACACCGACGCCGTCGACTACACGGTGAAGAACGCCAACTGGCACCCGTTCAACACCGACCTGGCCACCGCCTGCGGTCAGGAGAACTCCATCTCCGTCCGCGAGGTGCTGGACGTCGGCTCCGGCGACACCTACACCCAGGACCTGCCGGGACAGTCGTTCGACATCACGGACGTGCCCAACGGCACCTACTACATCCAGGTACTGGCCAACCCGGCCAAGCGGCTGAAGGAAACCGACCTCGGCAACAACAGCGCCCTGCGGAAGATCGTCCTCGGCGGCACACCCGGACGGCGGACCGTGACCGTCCCCGCGCACGACCTCGTGAACGCGAACTGATCACACCCCAGGCACCGGCACGCCCCCTGCGAGTCGACGGAGCCGCGGCACACGGGTGACAGGCGCCGGCCCGCAGGAGAGGAGAACGATCTCAACGGGCGACTGGAAAGCATCGTTTCTGCGCGTCCGCGACCCCGCGATCCGCTGTCCGGCATTGGAGTGAGACGTGGTGTCCCGTCGATCCCTGGGAGCGTTTGACCGCCCGACGGGCACTTTTGCCACGTCACTCGGAACTCATGAGGAGTAGCTATGCGTTCTCTGGCCGCGTCTGTCCTGGCCGTGGGAATCCTGTTCGGCGGTGCCGGTGCCGCACTCGCCCACGACGGCGTCGGAATCGGAAGGTTCGCCGAGGACGGCTCCGGCTTCGCCTCGCACTGCGCGGTGGCCGGCGTTCCGTCCGTGTACGGAACGATCTTCACCGCGTCGTGCTCGGAGAAGGGCTGGGAAGAGGGCACGGAGTTCGAGTACCTCGGCGCCCACTGACCTGCGGCCACGCCAGGCAACAGGTACCACTGAGCAAGACCCACGCGTCCCGTGCCCACGCACGGGACGCGACGGCGGGCCCGCTCTCGCAGCCAGACGGTCTCATGAGCGGGCGGCGGACGCCAGTGATCGGA
>NZ_JBEXSZ010000284.1:0-2637 GCF_040613865.1 Streptomyces sp. NPDC006197
CATCGAGGCCGTCGTCGGGCCGACCTCCGCGACGACGCCGTACTGCAGCAGCATCGCGTACCCCGTCCCGAGCGCGCCGAGTGCGATCACGGAGACCTCGGCGTCCCCCGCCCGTCCGCCCCTCCACTCCGCCGCGTACGATGCGCGCCCGAGCGTTTGTTCGCATCGCCCGCCCGCAACAGGAGCACGTACCCGTGGAGCCGAGCCAGCCGACCCCGCCGACCCCGCCTCCCGCGGGTGGCCCGCAGCCCGGGGGATGGCCCGCCCCCGGCCCGTACACCTCCCCGGGAATGCCGTACGCGGCCGGCCCCTACGGCGGGCCGCCCGGAGCACCGGGGGCCGCCCCGTACGGCCGGCCGCCGCGGCGCTCCACCAACGGACTCGCCATCGCCTCCCTCGTCTCCGGCATCGTCTGCTGCCTCCCGCCCCTCGGTCTGGTCCTCGGCCTCGTCGCCCTCCCGCAGATCAGGAAGAAGGAGCAGACGGGCAGGGGACTCGCGATCGCCGGCATCGCGCTCTCCGCCGCCAGCTCCCTGCTGCTCGTCGTCGGCCTCGCGAGCGGCGGCTTCAGCTCGGCGTGGAAGGGCTTCCAGAAGGGCATGGACGAGGCCGCCCGCTCCGAGGGGGCGTACTCGCTGCGTACGGGGCAGTGCTTCATCGACGGCAACAAGGGGGAGAAGTACGCGACGGACGTGAAGGTCGTCGACTGCGCCCGCCCGCACGACGGCGAGGTCACCGGGGACTTCAAGGTGACCGGCTTCGACAAGTGGCCCGGCGACGGCCCGATCGACCGGATCGCCGAGACGCGCTGCGAGGCGATCAGCTCCTCCTACGCGCTGGACACCTGGAAGATCCCCCGGGACGTCTGGACCTCCTCCTACCAGCCCACCGGCCAGAGTTGGCGCCGCGGCGACCGGATGGTGACCTGCGTGCTCGCCACCGAGAAGACGCCGTTCAGCGGCTCCCTGCGCTCCGACTCGACCAGTCTGTCCCCCGATCAGGAGCACTTCCTGCTGAGCCTCAACCCGATCGAGAGGCTCAGCTACGAGGAGCCGGAGGACGACCCGGACGAGGACTTCGAGGCCAACCGGAAGTGGGCCGGTGAGCTGCTGGCCGCGATCGACTCGGCCCGCGCGGGCCTGCGGGACCACGACTGGCCCGACACGTCGAAGGCCGCGCTCGCGGCGCTCGGCAAGGAGCTCGACACGGCCTCGAAGCACTGGGGCGAGCTGGCCACGGCGACCGACGCGGACGCCTACTGGGAGGCGTACGACGCCGCCTGGGAGGCCCTTCCCGAGGACCTGGGCGCCGACGCGCGGACCGCGCTCGGCCTGACGGGCGCACCGCCGGCGGGTGAGGGCACCCAGGCCTGAGAGGGGTCGAGGGGTCCGGACGAGATCTTCCCGAGTGGCCGCGGGCGGCCGAGATTGTCATCACTTCGAGTGAAACTCTGGCCCATGCTTGCGGATCGCGACCGTCGGTTGTCACGCTGTAGCTGTCAGTCAACCTGAGGGGAGTGTCCAGTGACGTTCGGTGAGCAGCCCGCCTACCTGCGCGTGGCGAGCGATCTACGGGAGAAGATCGCCAACGGCTCGCTTCCGCCGCATACCCGCCTCCCCTCGCAGGCACGCATCCGCGAGGAGTACGGGGTGTCGGACACCGTCGCGCTGGAAGCCCGCAAGGTGCTCATGGCCGAGGGGCTCGTGGAAGGGCGGTCGGGCTCGGGGACCTATGTGCGCGAGCGTCCCGTGCCCCGGCGGATCGCCCGCTCCGGCTACCGTCCCGCCTCCGGCGCCAGCCCCTTCCGCCAGGAGCAGGCCGCCGAAGGGGTCCGCGGCACCTGGGAGTCGAGCAGCGAGCAGGAGCCGGCGAGCGTCGAGGTGGCCGAGCGGCTCGGCATCGAGCCGGGGGAGCGGGTGATGCGCACGCGGTACGTGTACCGGGACGGGGGCGAGCCCATGATGGTCTCCACCTCCTGGGAGCCCCTCGCCGTCACCGGCCGGACGCCCGTCATGCTGCCCGAGGAGGGCCCTCTGGGCGGCTGCGGCGTCGTCGAGCGCATGGCGGCCATCGACGTGGTCGTGGACAACGTGGTGGAGGAGGTGGGGGCCCGGCCCGGCCTCGCGGAGGAGCTCCTCGCCCTCGGCGGGGTGCCGGGGCACGTGGTCATGGTCGTGGAGCGCACGTACTACGCCTCGGGCCGCGCCGTCGAGACGGCCGACGTCGTCGTCCCGGCCGACCGCTACCGCCTCGCGTACCACCTGCCGGTGCGCTGACCGCGCCGACCGCTCGGCGAGCGGGGCGGTTGCTGGGGCTGGAGGGAGGGGCGGACCGTCAGTCCTCATGGCGGGGCGGCGGTGACGGGCCGACAGCCCCCTGGGCGGGGCGGAAATGGCGGCCCGCCAGTCCCTGCGGCCGGGCAGGGTGGCGAGCGGTCAGCCCCCGGGCCGCGCCGCGACGGCGGACCGTCAGCCGCGCGACTCCGCGGCGGCCGCACGCCGCCGCCGGCAGCCGTCACGAGCCGCTCCTGCCGCGCTCCTCCCGTAACCGCCCGCCCACGCCCGCCGCCCAGCCTGTCCGCGGCGTTGTTCCGGCCCTTGCAGTGGTGGTTGGAGGAGAGGAGCCAGCCAACGCCGC
>NZ_JBEXSZ010000285.1:0-2623 GCF_040613865.1 Streptomyces sp. NPDC006197
GAGCGTCTCAGTCGACCAGGTGCAGGACCGCCCGTTCCACCGCGCCCCGTGTGGCCGGGTGTCCGAAGCCGGCCGCGCACCACATGGTCGGAGCCGATCAGCGGCCCGGTGTGGACGGCACGCCCGGGCACCGCCTTGACCAGCGCCTTCACCAGGAGCTCGGTGCCGGCGCAGAGGGTCGTGCCGTCGGGGCCGCGGGTCTCGTCGGCGACGATCAGATCCCCCGGGTGCATGCCCGGGGCGAGGCCCGCGCAGAAGCCGGAGGCGATCACCGCGGCGTCCCGCCAGGACTCCTCGCCGAGCACCCGGGACACGGCCCGACGGGCCCGGTCCGGCCCCATGCCGGTGCGCAGCACGGTCACCGGGCCGGATGCGCCGCCCCGCTCCCCGCTGCGCAGGGCGAACTGCTCGATGCCGAGCGCGCAGGCGATCAGCAGCGGCGGGCCGGCGCCCGGGCCGGGCTCGCGGCCCATCAGTCCGCCTTGCGCGGCGAGGGATCCCCGTACACATAGCGCCCCAGCGCCGTGAGCGGGAACACCTGCCGGTAGAGGTGGTAGTTGATGGAGAAGTCCCAGGGGAAACCGGTGCCGGTGAAGTACGGCTCGTCCCAGGAGCCGTCCTCGCGCTGGGTCTCGGCCAGCCAGGCGACGCCCCGGCGGACGGACTCGGAGTCGCGCTCGCCGGCGGCGAGGAGGGCGATCAGCGCCCAGGCCGTCTGGGAGGCCGTGGAGGGGCCGCGCCCGACCCATTCCTCCTCCTTGTACGAGCGGAGGTCCTCGCCCCAGCCGCCGTCGTCGTTCTGCACGGACCCGAGCCAGGCGACGGCCCGGCGGATCGCCGGGTGGGAGCCCGGCAGTCCGGCGGCGGCGAGCGCGGGGAGCACCGAGCCCGTGCCGTACACGTGGTTGACGCCCCAGCGGCCGAACCAGGCGCCGTTGGGCTCCTGTTCGGCGAGCAGCCACTCGATGCCCCGGCGGGCGCGCGGGTCCTCGGTCATTCCCTCGTACGCGAGCATCTCCACCACGTGGGCGGTGACGTCGGCGGAGGGCGGGTCGATGACCTCGCCGAAGTCGCAGAACGGCAGCTTGTTGGGGAAGGCGCTGGTGTTGTCGGCGTCGAAGGCTCCCCAGGCGCCGCCCCGCGACTGCATGCCGAGCGTCCAGCGGGCTCCCCGGGTGATGGCCGCCTCCACCCGGGCGGGGTCGGGGTGCTCGACCCGGCGCAGGGCGAGCAGGACCTCGGCGGTGTCGTCGATGTCGGGGTAGTTGTCGTTGTGGAACTCGAACGCCCAGCCGCCCGGCGGGAGTCCGGGCCGTCGCACCGCCCAGTCGCCGGTCCGGGTGATCTCCTCGTCGAGCATCCAGTCCACGGCCTTCACGAGCGCCGGGTGGTCGGGGCGGAGTCCCGCGTCGGCGAGGGCGATGGTGGCGAGGCAGGTGTCCCAGACGGGCGACTGGCAGGCCTCGATCATCCGCGAACCGTCCTCGCGCCAGACGGCGAACCGGTCGAGGGACTCCAGGCCGGCCCGCATGACCGGGTGCCCGAGGTCGTAGCCGAGGAGGTGGAGGGCGATGATCGAGTAGACGGCGGGTGGCTGGATGCCGCCCCAGCAGCCGTCGTTCTCCTGGCGCTCGACGATCCACCGGGCGGCGACGTTCATGGCTGTCCCGCGCAGTCCGCGCGGGGCGAAGCGGTGGTAGACGTGCAGTGCCTTGTCGAGCCGCTGGAAGATCCCGTCCCAGCCGGTGGCCGGGGCGAGCGGCCGGGGCGGGTTCGGCCGCGCGGGGTCGGTGTGCAGCTCGTCCAGGGGGAAGGGCGCGGGCCGGACCGGGCGCTTCGCGGAGACCACGGTGAGCGGCACGATCGTCTGCCGGGCCCAGCAGCCGAAGTCGTAGATGTTGAGCGGGAACCACTTCGGCAGGAAGAGCAGCTCCGGCGGCAGCTCGGGCAGGTCCTCCCAGCGCCACCAGCCGAAGAGGGCCAGCCAGATCCGGGTGAAGACCCGGGCGGCGGCGATCCCGCCCCGGGCCCGGACCCAGGCGGAGGCGCGGGCCATGTGCGGGGCCTCGGGCGGGTCTCCGGCGAGCCTCAGGGCCACATAGGCCTCGACGGTGGCGGAGAGCTCGCCGGGTCCGCCGTAGAAGGTGGCCCAGGCGCCGTCCTCGCCCTGTCCGCGGCGGATGTGGAGGGCGGCGGCGCGGGTGGTGTCGGCGTCGAGGACGCCCAGGAACTGGCGGAGGAGCAGGTCCTCGGCGTCCATGGTGACGTTGGTCTCCAGGTCGCCCTTCCACCAGCCGGCCGGGTCCTGCCGGGCGAGCAGGTGCTCGACGGCCCGTTCGACGGCCCGCGCGGCGGCGCCGTCGAGGCCGGACGCGAGGGCGTCGGCGTCGTTCGTCCTGCTGGCCGCGGCTGCCCGGGGGCCCACGGCCCCGGCGCTTCCGTCGGTCGTCGCTGTCATGGCTTCCCCTTCGTGCAGTCGGTTCCTTCTGCTCCTGCGGGTCTGCCGTCGGCCGGCGCCGGGTGGCGCCGCCCCGTCGCCCCGCACACCAATAAAATGATTCGGGGGAGATTACCCGAGATAAAAACACACACGCGAAGTATTTCAAAAAATAACGAACACCCC
>NZ_JBEXSZ010000286.1:0-2472 GCF_040613865.1 Streptomyces sp. NPDC006197
CGCCACCGCCTCCGTCCGGCAGCAGATCACCGGCCTCACCCCCGGCAAGCGGTACACCGCAGGAGATCCTGCGGCGCAGCGGTTTCGCCTCCCTGGCCCCGGAGTTCGCCGGGGCCCTCGCCGGCGCCGACTCCTTCGCCGCGGCCGAGCGGACGGTCGGCCGGTACGGATCGGGGCTCTGGCGGCGGGCTGTGGACCGGGCGCAGGGCCGGGGGTACGAGGGCGGTGACCTGTCGCGGGACGACGACCGGCCGCTGTACTGGTCGCGCCTCGCGCTCACCCGCGAACTCCGCGCCTGGCAGCCGGGGTTCACGATCACGGAGGAGGGCCGGGCCCGACTGCTCGACCGGCTCGAACGCTCCTCACGCGGCCAGGACTCCCTCCGCTACCCGGCCGGGAAGGGCGTGAAGCGGATCCTGCTGACCGGCTTCGACCCGTTCACGCTCGACCGGGACACCCGGATCAGCAACCCCTCCGGGGCCGCGGCGCTCGCCCTGGACGGCACCTGGCTGCGGACCTCCGACGGCTCCCTCGCCCGGGTCGAGACGGCCGTCTTCCCCGTCCGCTGGCAGGACTTCGCCGACGGCGCGGTCGAGCGGACCCTGCGCCCGCACCTGCCGGAGGTGGACCTCTTCACCACGGTGAGCCAGGGCCGTCCCGGCCGCTTCGACGTCGAGCGGACCAACGGGGCCTGGCGCGGCGGCTTCCCCGACAACGAGAACCTGTCGCGCACCGGGACCGTGCCCGTCGCCGACCCGGCCACGCAGCCCCAGTGGACGTCGACGACCCTTCCGTACGCGGCGATCACGGCGGCGTCCACCGGCCGTTTCCCGGTGTACGACAACACCTCGGTGACCGAACTGCCGGCCGGGTCGGACACGCCCGTGGTCCGCCCCGACGGGCCGACGCCCGGCTCGGCCGCCCGGGCGGGCGGCGGCGGGAACTACCTGTCCAACGAGATCGCCTACCGGGCCACCCTGCTGCGTGACCGCCTCGGGCTGAGGGGCCTGCCCGGCGGCCATGTGCACACGCCGGTCCTCCAGTTCGGACCGGGCAACACCGACCCGGCGACGGGTACGATCACCGACGCCGAGTTCGTACGGAACCGGGTCGACATCATCGCCCAGGTACGGGCGATCGTCGCCGTGGCCGCCGGTTCCCGGTAGCGGCCTTGGGCGCGTCGTGACCGCACGCGGGGTCGCGACGCGCCCGTTCAGCCCGTCGTGACCGGGGAGAAGCGGCCCACCGCGGCGAGGTCCGCGCTGATCAGCGCGGCCGTCTCGCGCAGCGGCGGCAGCAGGGCGGCGAGGCTCTCCTCCGGGGCGGCCCGGCCCGCGTGCAGGGCCACGTTGACCGCGGCGACCACCCGGCCCGCACC
This sequence comes from Streptomyces sp. NPDC006197, assembly GCF_040613865.1. Lineage (NCBI taxonomy): Bacteria > Bacillati > Actinomycetota > Actinomycetes > Kitasatosporales > Streptomycetaceae > Streptomyces > Streptomyces sp. NPDC006197. The sequence goes on from NZ_JBEXSZ010000286.1 coordinate 1,379, forward strand.
GTCCGTGACCGCCACCGCCAGCGAGCGGAGCCCCTCCTCCAGTTCCTGCTCCACCCACCCGAAGCCGCGTGCCGCGGTCGCCGCCACGGCCTCGTCGAGCCCCTCACGGGTCGTCAGCGTGCGCGGGGTGAGCGCCTCCGGAGTGATCCGGTCGAGCCGTGCGGCGCGCTCCGCCGCGGGCAGGGCGCCGAGCAGGACGCGGCCCATGGAGGTCGCGTACGCGGGGAGCCGGGTGCCCACCGTGATGTCGATGTGCATGATGCGGGTGCCGGCGACCCGGGCTACGTACCGGATGTCGTCCCCGTCGAGCACGGCGACGGACGCGGACTCGTGGACCCGCAGCACGAGGGCGACGAGGTGCGGGGTGGCGATCTCCGGCAGGGTCAGGCCGGAGAGCCGGGCGTAGCCGAGCTCCAGGACCCGGGGGAGCACGAGGAAACCGTCCGGCTCCTCCCGTACGTACCCCAGATGGCGCAGGGTGATCAGCGACCGGCGGGCGGTCGCGCGGGGCAGCCCGGTCAGCCGGGCGAGCTCGGCGAGCCGGACGGGTCCCCGGACGGAACCGAAGGCGCGCAGGACGTCGAGACCGCGCGCGAGCGACTGGAGGAAACCCGAGCCGAGCTCCTCCTTGAGCACGGCACCCGCGACGGGCGCCGAAGCCGTCGGCACGGACGTCGGTTCGGTCGGGGCCGGAGCCGTCTCCGACGCTTCCGGGACGCCGGCGGTCGGCGCGGGCCCGGCGGCGGGCGCCGGGGCGCCGCCCGCGGGCGCGGCGGCCGGTGCCGCCGCCAGCGCGGCCTCCATCGCCGTGACCGCGCGGCGCAGCGGCGGCAGGGCCCGTGCCGTGAGGGACGCGGCGCTGTGCCGGCTGGTGTGGCTGACGACGCTGACCGCGCAGACCACCGTGCCGTCCGGTCCCCATACCGGCAGCGCGACGGCGAGCAGCCCCGGCTCGATCAGCTGGTCGTCCACGGCGAGTCCGGACGCGCGGGCCTCGCGCACCCGGTCGAGGAATCCGGCCTCGACCTCCTCGGGCGCGGGCGCCGCCCCCGGCGGCCGGGGGGGGCCGGAGGGGAAGCCGGCGTCCCGGAGAA
>NZ_JBEXSZ010000287.1:0-2355 GCF_040613865.1 Streptomyces sp. NPDC006197
GTAGCTCGCTGGGCTCATAACCCAGAGGTCGCAGGTTCAAATCCTGTCCCCGCTACTCAGAGGACAAGGGCCCGGATCCATAAGGATCCGGGCCCTTGTCGTGTGTCGGCGTGCCGGGGGGTGTCGAAGAGCGGTAGGGAAGGGGCGAGTTGGCGTGAGTCGTGTTTGACTTGTCTCTCTGTGGGCATGTCGACAAAACGCTGAGTGACCTCACTGGCTGCGGTATACCAGGTGTGCTCGGGTTGCGGGTGGTGCGACGATGGTATTTATGGGGGACAGGGCAACTCTGTTGGAGACAGGGCGGTTTGTGCAGCGGCACGCCAGAAACGCCGCAGACGAGATCATCGAGGCAGTGGGGGCCGCCGGTGCGGTCGTCGACACCACCACCGAGACCGAGGCCGAGAACGAGACCGAGACCGAGGCCAGGCACCGGCGGGCCGCCGAGTGCGGTGACCTCGCCTCGATGAGCGCGCTCGGCGCACTGCTGCTGCGCCGCGGCGACCTCGACGGCGCCGAGCCGTACCTGCGGAGGGCCACCGCCGAAGGGGACCGGGCCGCCGCCAACAACCTGGGCGTCCTGCTCCACCAGCGCGGATACCCCGACGAGGCGGCCGGCTGGTGGCGGGTCGCCGCCGTCGCCGGCTCGGCCCCCGCCGCCCACGCCCTCGGCCGCCACCACCGCGAGCGCGGCGACGAGCCGGCCGCCGAGTACTGGCTCCGCCAGGCCGCCGAGCAGGGCCACGCCCTCGGCGCGTACGCCCTCGCCGACCTCCTGGAGCACCGCAGCGACGTCGGTGCCGAGCGCTGGCTGCGCGCCGCCGCCGAACAGGGCCACCGCGAGGCCGCCTACCGCCTCGCCCTCGCCCTGGAGCGCCGGGCCACCGAGACCGTCCGCGGGCCGCACGAGACCGGCACCCGGCTCCGCACCCCGGGCGCCGGGGCGGTCGCGCCCTCCGGCGCGGCCGCGACCGGTACCGCGGCCGCCGTTCCCGGGCAGCCGGCCGTCGAGGGCGCGGAAGAGGCCGCCGAGGCCGAGCAGTGGTTCCGCCAGGCCGCCGCGCGCGGCCACCGGCGGGCCGCGCTCCACCTGGGCGCCATCCTGGAGCACCGCGGCGAGCTCAAGGAGGCCGGCCGCTGGTACCTCAGCTCCGCCAAGGAGGGCGAGGCGAAGGCCGCCTGCGCCCTCGGCTTCCTGCTCCGCGACGCGGGCGACGAGGAGAGCGCCGCCGTGTGGTGGCTGCGGGCCGCCCAGGACGGCGACGGCAACGCCGCCAACGCGCTGGGCGCCCTGCACGCCGCCCGGGGCGAGCAGCAGACCGCCGAGCGCTGGTACCGGGCCGCCATGGACGCCGGCGACGTGAACGGCGCCTACAACCTCGGGCTGCTCTGCGCCGCCCAGGACCGCATCCCGCAGGCCGAGCAGTGGTACCGGCGCGCCGCCTACGCGGGTCACCGCGAGGCCGCCAACGCGCTCGCCGTCCTGCTCCTCCAGGCCGGCGACGCGGGCGGCGCCGAGCCCTGGTTCTCCAAGGCCGCCGAGGCCGGCAGCGTGGACGCCGCCTTCAACCTGGGCATCCTCCATGCCGGCCGGGGCGACGACCGCACGGCGCTGGTCTGGTACGAGCGGGCCGCGGCCGCCGGGCACACCGAGGCCGCCCTCCAGGTCGGCATCGCCGCCCTGCGGGACGGCGACGAGCAGACCGCCGAGCGGCACCTGCGGTGCGCGGCCGGCGGCGGCAGCGCCGAGGCCGCCTTCCGGCTCGCCTCGGTGCTCGACGCGCGTCGCCCCGAGCCCGGCCCCGCCGTGCTCGGCGCGCCCCGCGAGGAGAAGTCCGAGTGCGAGGAGTGGTACGAGCGGGCCGCCCAGCAGGGCCACCGGCGCGCCCAGGTGCGGGTCGGGATGCTCGCCGCCGGGCGTGGCGACCTGGCCGAGGCCGACCGCTGGTACCGCGAGGCCGCCGAGGCGGGCAGCCGCAACGGCGCCTTCAACCTGGGGCTGCTCCTCGCCCGCGAGGGCAGCGAGCGGGAGGCCGCCCTCTGGTGGACCCGGGCGGCCCGGGCCGGCCACGGCCGCGCCGCGCTCCGGCTCGCGCTGCTCGCGGCGCGCCGGGGCGAGCTCACCGAGGGGCGCCGCTGGTGCGACCGCGCGGTGGAGCTGGGCCCGGCGGAGGTCGCGGAGCGGGCGGCCCGGCTGAGCGAGGCGCTGCACCAGGAGCTCACCGCCTGAGGCGTTAACGGATTTGCGCTGGTGACGGGGGTCCCGTACAGTCGTGTTTACCGACGCGGGGTGGAGCAGCTCGGTAGCTCGCTGGGCTCATAACCCAGAGGTCGCAGGTTCAAATCCTGTCCCCGCTA
>NZ_JBEXSZ010000288.1:0-2347 GCF_040613865.1 Streptomyces sp. NPDC006197
CGGCCCCTTCGCGCTGACGGCGCTGATCAGCACGTTCATGCTCACCTACGCCACGGCCATCGGATACGCCACCTCCGAGGTGATGACCGGACTGCCCGCCCCGGCGGAACGATTGCCCACAACGGGGTGGGCGGGAGGCTCGTGTCATACCCCGGTATCAGGGTTCACCCCGGTCCCCGGTATGACGCCCCGCGTCAGGCGTGCTGCCTACGCTGGGTTCGTCATGGACATCGAATCGCGGCCCCAGCCGCCCACCGCTCCCCCGCCCGTCGGCCGTCGTCTCGGTGGTCGGTGGGTGATCGCCCGGACGCGTGAGGTGTTCCAGGGGCTCGGGGCCGCGCTCACCACCCCCACCACGCCCGGTGCCCCGCTCCTCGCGGGCGCGCTCGGGCGTTGGGTGCGGCTGTTGCCGTACGTCGTCGCCTTCGCGTTCGTCGCCGCGCTCCTCCCCTCCACCGTCGTGCTCCTCATCAACGACTACGGCGTGAACGGCGCCCTCGCCGGGGCCGTCGGCACCGCCCAGACGCTGCCGCTGCTGCTCGCCGTCGCCCGGCCCCTGGAGGCCTGGTGGATCGTCTTCGCCGCCGACGTGCTCGGCGCGCTCGTGCTGCTGGGTTCGGACGGCACGCGCGCGGAGTACTGGCCGTGGCCCCCGCCGCTGGTCGTCGGCTACTGCGCCCTGATGCTCGCGATCGGGCTCCGCGAGTCCCGCCGGGCGCTGTTCGGGGTGTGGCTGGCGACCGGCGTGGCCGGTTACGTCCTGGAAGCCTTCCGCCCCGCCGGGTACACCAGCGTCCACACCCTGCTGCTCGTCCTGAGCGGGGTGCTGCTGCTCCTCGCCTCGGCCGTCCGCGCGCGTGGCGAGGCCCAGCGGCGGCTCGCCGAGCAGGAGACCATCAACGAGGCCGAGCGGGCCCGCCGCACGCTCCTGGAGGAGCGGGCCAGGATCGCGCGCGAGCTGCACGACGTCGTCGCCCACCACATGTCCATGATCACCGTGCAGGCGGACTCGGCCCCGTACCGCATCCCCGGACTCCCGGACGCGGCCCGCGAGGAGTTCACGTCGATCGCGGCGAGCGCGCGCGAGTCGCTGGCCGAGATGCGCCGTCTGCTCTCCGTCCTGCGCAGTGACGGCGGCGAGGGCGAGCGGGCCCCGCAGCCGGGCCTCGACCGGGTCCAGCAGCTCGTCGAGGCGACCGTACGGGCGGGGGTCCCGGCCGAGCTGCGGCTCGCCGCCGACCTCGGGGAGGTGCCGCAGGCGGTGGACCTGTCCGCGTACCGGATCGTGCAGGAGGCCCTGGCCAACGTCGTGCGGCACGCGCCGGGCGCCGCGACCCGGGTGTCGGTCCGGGCGGACGACGGCTGGCTGACGGTCCTCGTCGTCAACGGGCCGTCCCTGGAAGAGGGTTCCGCCGTCGAGCGGGGCGCCCCCGGCACCGGGCACGGGCTCGTCGGCATGCGGGAACGCGTACGGTTGACCGGCGGCTCGCTGGACACCGGGCCGCTGCCGGACGGCGGCTTCCGCGTCGCGGCCAGGCTTCCCCTGCGTACGAAGGACACCGAGTGACCATCCGCGTGATCATCGTCGACGACCAGGCCATGGTGCGGGCCGGTTTCGCCGCACTGCTCGCCGCGCAGCCCGACATCGACGTGGTCGGCGAGGCGCCGGACGGGCGGCAGGGCGTGGAGGTGGCGCGCTCGACGCACCCGGACGTCGTCCTGATGGACGTGCGGATGCCGGAGCTGGACGGGCTCGCGGCGGCCCGGGAGATCCTCCATCCGCCGGCCGGGGTCGTGCACCGGCCGAAGGTGCTGATGCTGACCACCTTCGACGTCGACGACTACGTGTACGAGGCGCTGCGCGCGGGCGCGTCCGGCTTCCTCCTCAAGGACGCGCCGCCGGCCGATCTCATCGCGGCGGTACGGGTGGTGGCGGCGGGCGAGGCGCTGCTCGCCCCGTCCGTGACCCGCCGCCTCATCGCCGACTTCGCGGCCTCGCGCCCGGCGCCCCGCCGGGACACCACGGCGCTGCGCCTGAACGGTCTCACGCCGCGCGAGACGGAGGTCCTGGAGCTGATCGCCCGGGGCCTGTCCAACCAGGAGATCGCGGACAGCCTGGTCCTCGCCGAGCAGACGGTGAAGACCCACATCGGCCGGGTCCTCGCCAAGCTGGACCTGCGCGACCGGGCGCAGGCGGTGGTCTTCGCGTACGAGTCGGGGCTGGTCACGCCCGGGGAGTCGCGCTAGGGGGTGTCTTGCCGATCAGGCCGGATCAGGGAGCGGCGTCTGGTGCCGTGCATCGCAAGGCGGAGGAGGGAGGCAGTGGGGTCTCCCCTGTTCGAGCGAA
>NZ_JBEXSZ010000289.1:0-2216 GCF_040613865.1 Streptomyces sp. NPDC006197
CCACCACCGACCGCACCGCCCGCCGGATGTTCGCGGACGCGCGGCGCGCGCTGCGGCCCGGCGGCGAACTGTGGGTCATCGGCAACCGGCACCTTCCGCGCCCCGCCGCCGGGGCCGTACCGTCCTCCTCGCCGCCGTCACGGCCCTCGTCGTCGCGGCGGCGGCGGCCACCGTCGCGTACGCCTACTGGCCTGGCCGGGGCGACGACTCCGGCGGCACGGGCGGGACCGCGGTCGGCGGCGGGAAGGGCGGCACCGGCCGCCCTGCCGCCGGGATCGTCCCCGCCGCCTTCCTCGGCGCCTGGGAAGGCGTCCTCAAGGGAACGGCGAATGCGCCCTACGAGACCAGCCGGATCGAGATCAGCCAGGGACCCGCGGGCGCCAAGGCCGCCGTCTACACCCACGTCACCGGCGAGCTCCTGTGCATCGGCCGGGCCACCCTGATCTCCGCCACCGACGGCGAACTCGTCCTCGGCGAGGCCGAGATCACCGAGAGCGTCCCCGCCCAGCGCTGCACCCCGGCCGCCCGCCAGACCCTCAGACTGCGCTCGACCGACGTCGTCGAATGGGGCTCCGGCGTCGCCAGGAGCACCTTCCAGCGGGTCAAGGCCGGCCCGGACGTCGTCCCCGCCGCCTACGTCGGCACCTGGAAGCAGGCGCCGGACACGGTGACCCAGCCCGAACCCGACCGCTGGTCCTACGAGGTCACCATCACCCAGGGCCCGGTCGGCGCCCCGCTCGTCCGCTTCGAGCAGGCGTACCCGCGCATGGACGACCAGGGGAACCTGCTCGCCGACGACGTCCGCTGCGCGACCACCGCCGTCGTCGGCGGCGCGGGCTCCCTCCTCGTCATCGGCCCGGAGACCCGCGACCCGGCCGGCTGGGACCCGGACTGCGCCGAGAACGGCTCCAGCAACCTCCGCCTCGTCCACTGGCAGGGCAAGGAGCGGCTCCAGGTCTACGGGATGGCGTCGGACGGAGAACCGGCCGAGTTCGTCCGGGACTGACGCCCGTCCCGTTCAGCGCGCGATGAGTTCGAGCGCGGCCCGGACGGAGTCCAGGAGGGGCTGGCCGATGGCGCCGACGGTGGCGGCCACCGCCGCGAGAGCCATCAGCGAGCGCCGTCGGGCCGCCGGCTCGGCGGCCGGGCCGTCGGTGAGAACGGGCAGCGCGTCGTCGATGGAGGCGCGGTCCTCCTCCGGCACCGCGCCGCGCAGCGCCCGCGCCAGCTCCACGACGGCCCGCAGCGTCTCCTCCAGGGTGGCCTGCGGGGCGTGATGGTGGTGGACGATGCCGGTGTGGCCCCGGCCGCCGTGGATGTTGACCGCGTCCCCGTAGTAGTTGTTGTCGCCCGTCACTTGGACACCCCCGTGTGGCCGTCGCCGCCGTAGATGTTCACGGCGTCGCCGAAGTAGTAGTTGCTGGGGTTGCTGATCGTCAGCGCCCCCACCGTGACCGTGAGCTCCGCGTCCGGCTTGTCGATCGCGGACGCGATCCGTACGACGAGCTCGTTCAGGTACCGGAGCTCCCCGGAGACCATCGCGGTCGACCGGCCGTTCGTCTCGATGGCCAGCACGTCGTGCGCGGACGCGGTGACGACGGCCAGCATGTCGACCAGGGACCAGATCAGCGCGCCGAGGACGCCCAGGATGGAGATCTGCAGCAGGAAACCGACGAACGCGGACGGCTCCTCCTGGCCCGGGCCGAATCCCCTGGCCAGGGCGGTGAAGAGGCCGATACCGAGGGCCACGAGCAGCGTGAGCACCACCCGCTTCACGAACACGCGGACGGCCTCGGCCTTGCGGGGCCGGAGGACGAACGTGTAGACGCGGACGATGTTCTCCAGCGGGTACGCCGCGCCGTTCACCCAGAGCAGCCGCTTGCTGATGACCAGCGGAAGAGCCGTCGGCGCGGCGACCGCCGGCGCGGGGTCCCTGGTGTGCCACGGGCGGTCGGGCGGCGGTGGCGGTGAGGCCGGCGGTGCTGGTGGTTCCATGCTTCCCCCTGTGCTGTACCGGCTGGAGCGGAGCCCCATTAAGCGCTCAACCACCCATCAGCACAAGGCGAGTTCAGGCCTACCGACGCACGAGCGGAGGGGGACGGAGAAGGGCCCGCACCCCGGTGCCGGTCGACCCGAGCAGCGCGTGTCAGCGCCTGCTGAACGCTGCGATCCAGGACCTCCGGGAGAAAGTCCAGATCGCCGGTATCGACATCGCC
>NZ_JBEXSZ010000290.1:0-2120 GCF_040613865.1 Streptomyces sp. NPDC006197
GCGCGGTTCCCCGACGGGGTCGCGCTCGTCGACGAGGCGGGGGAGGTCACGTACGCCGAGCTCAACGCCGCCGCCAACCGCTGGGCCCGCCACCTGCGCTCCCGGGGCCTGGGCCGCGGCGACATGGCCGGAGTCCTCTTCGAGCGCGGGACCCGCTTCGCCACCGCCCTGCTCGCCGTCCTGAAGACCGGCGCCGCCCACGTCCTCCTGGACCCGGACTTCCCCGACGACCGACTGCGCTCGGCGGCCGCCGACGCCGGCATCAGCCACCTCGTCACCCGCCCGGTGCTCGCCGAGCGCGTCGACGGCCCCTGGGCGACCCACACCGAGGCCCCCGGCGAGCTCCTGTCCCACCACCCCGGCAACCTGGGCCTGCCGCTCGGCCCGGACGACCCCGCCTGCCTGATGTTCACCTCCGGCTCGACGGGCCGCCCGAAGGCCATCCTGTCCTCCCACCGCAACCTGGTGTCGACCCTGATCGGCCAGCCCTACCTCCCCGCCGGCCCGGAGCAGGTCTACCTCCAGTGCTCGCCTGTGTCCTGGGACGCGTTCAGCCTGGAGTTCTGGGGAGCGCTCCTCCACGGCGGCACGGCGGTCCTCCAGCCCGGACAGAAGCCCGAACCGGCCCTCGTGACCGAGCTGGCCCGCCGCCACCGCGTCACGACGCTCCTGCTGTCCGCCACCCTCTTCAACTACCTGACGGACGAGCACCCCGAAGCCTTCGAGACCGTCACCACCGCCTTCACGGTGGGCGAGGCCGCCTCCCCGGCGCACGTCCACAAGCTCCAGCGGCTCAGGCCCGGCATCACCGTACTCAACGGCTACGGACCCGCCGAGGTCATGATCTACGCCACCACCCACACCATCGAGACCGGGGACGAACCCCACCGGGTGATCCCGATCGGCACCCCGCTGGTCAACAAGCCGGCCCACGTCCTGGACGCCCGGCTCCGCCTGTGCCCCCCGGGAGTGACGGGCGAGCTGTACGTGGCGGGCGAGGGACTCGCCCACGGCTACCTGGGCCGACCCGACCTGACGGCGACCCGGTTCGTCCCGAACCCCTTCGGCCCGGCGGGCAGCCGGCTCTACCGCACGGGGGACCTGGCCCACTTCGACCGGGACGGACGCCTCCTGTACGAGGGCCGGGCGGACGACCAGATCAAGATCCGTGGCTTCCGCATCGAGCCCGGCGAGACCGAGGCCGCGCTCCTGACCCACCCGGCCGTCACCCAGGCCGTCGTCACCGTCCACGAGAAGAGGCTGGCCGGCTACGTCGTCGTCGCGGACGGGGACACGGACCCCGACGAGATCCGCCGGCACGTCGCCGACCGGCTGCCCGAGCACCTCGTCCCCACGTACCTGACCACGCTCGACCGCCTGCCCGTCACACCCAACGGGAAGATCGACAAGCGGGCGCTCCCGGCACCGAAGACGGTCCTGGGAACGGCCCGCGCCCCGCGCGACGAGACAGAGGAGATCCTGTCCGCACTGTTCGGCAGGACCCTGGAGACGCCCGGCCCGGTCGGCATCGACGACAGCTTCTTCGCCCTCGGCGGGCATTCGCTGCTCGCGGCCCGGTTGACGAACCACATCGCCGAGGCGTTCGGCGTACGGCTGACGATCCGGGACGTCTTCGGGCGCCCGACGGTCGCGGGACTCGCGGAACTGCTGGGCGAGCGGACCGGCGTACGGGCCGTCCCGCCGCCGGTGGCGGGGGAGGGGGCCGGTGACTCGGTGCCCGTGTCGTTCGCTCAGCGGCGGTTGTGGCTGTTGTCGGATCTGGAGGGGGACAGTGCGGCCTACAACGTGCCGATGGTGGTGCGGTGCGGGGATGGACTGGATGTCGGGGCGTTGGAGTGGGCGCTGAGTGATGTGGTGGAGCGGCATGCTCCGCTGCGGACGGTGTTCGAGTCGGTGGAGGGCGAGCCGCGTCAGCGGGTCCTGCCGCCGGAGCGGGCCCGCGTGACGGTGGAACGGCGCCGTATCGAAGACGGCGCACTGGCAGGGGAGTTGGCTACGGCAGCGGGTCGTGTCTTCGATCTGGCCGCGGAGCTTCCGCTGCGGGCGGTGGTGTTCGAGCTGGGTGACGGGTCGGTGGTGCTGTCGCTGGTGGTGCATCA
>NZ_JBEXSZ010000291.1:0-2046 GCF_040613865.1 Streptomyces sp. NPDC006197
GGTGTACTCGCGGGACCGGAAGGTCGTGCCGATCGACAAGATCTCCCCGTACATGCAGAAGGCGATCGTCGCGATCGAGGACGGGCGGTTCTACGAGCACGGGGCGATCGACCTCAAGGGCGTGCTGCGCGCCATCAACCGGAACGCGCAGTCGGGCGGGGTCGCGCAGGGCGCGTCCACGCTGACCCAGCAGTACGTGAAGAACGTCTTCGTCGAGGAGGCCGGTGACGACCCCGAGAAGGTCGCGCAGGCCACCCAGCAGACCATCGGCCGCAAGGTCCGCGAGCTGAAGTTCGCGATCCAGGTCGAGGAGGAGCTGGGCAAGAAGAAGATCCTGGAGAACTACCTCAACATCACGTTCTTCGGGCAGCAGGCCTACGGCATCGAGGCCGCCTCCCAGCGCTACTTCTCCAAGCCCGCCGCCGACCTGGACCTGGGCGAGGCGGCGATGATGGCCGGTCTCGTCCAGTCGCCGAGCCGCTACGACCCGATCAACGACATCCAGGAAGCCACCAAGCGCCGCAACACGGTCCTCCAGCGGATGGCCGACGTGAAGGACATCAGCCAGGCCGAGGCGGACGCCGCCAAGGCCAAGCCGATCAAGCTGAAGGTGAAGACCCCGAGGAACGGCTGCATCACCGCCGTCGACGGCGCCGGCTTCTTCTGCGACTACGTCCGCAAGACGATCCTCAACGACCCGACCTTCGGCAAGACCGCCGAGGAGCGGACGAAGCTGTGGAACCTGGGCGGTCTCACCATCAGGACCACGCTCGACCCGCGCGCGCAGGCCGCCGCCAACGAGGCCGCCGTCGCGAAGGTCGACAAGGACGACCCGGTCGCCGCCTCGGTGGTGCAGGTCCAGCCCAAGACAGGCCGCATCCTGTCGATGGGCCAGTCCCGCCCGTACGGACTGGACCAGAAGCAGCACCAGACGACGCTGAACCTCGCCGTCGGCAGCAAGATGGGCGGCACGACGTACGGCTTCCAGGTCGGCTCGACCTTCAAGCCGATCACGGCCGCGGCGGCGCTGGAGAAGGGCCTGAGCCCGGCGCAGAGCTTCGACACCCCGGCGCAGATCAACATCCCGGAGAGCGACTACACCCGTTGTGACGGCAAGCCCGCGGGCTACGCCAACTGGGAGGTCAACAACGAGATGAAGTCGGAGAAGGGCGTCTTCGACATGACGAGCGCCCTCGGCAAGTCCATCAACACGTACTTCGCCAAGCTGGAGCAGATGGCCGGCCTGTGCGAGACGCTGACGATGGCGAAGAACGTCGGCTACGAGCGCGAGCTGGGCAAGCCCATCAAGCAGAGCCCGTCCGTCACCCTCGGCAGCATCGAGAGCACCCCGCTCGACATGGCGTCCGTCTACGCGACCTTCGCCAACCGCGGCATCTACTGCACCCCGATCGCCATCGAGTCGATCAAGGCCGCCAACGGCGACAAGCTGAACGTGCCGCAGACCAAGTGCACGCGGGCCATGAGCGACCGGACCGCCGACACCATCAACCAGATGCTGAAGGGCGTCGTCGAGGACGGCACCGGTACGAAGGCCGGTCTCAGCGACCGCGACAACGCGGGCAAGACCGGTACGACCAACGACCGCAAGGACGCCTGGTTCGTCGGCTACACCCCGAACCTGTCCACCGCCGTCTGGGTCGGTGACGACGTCGGCGAGAAGAAGTCGATGTACGACATCACCATCGGCGGCGAGTACTACGACAAGGTCTGCGGCGGCTGCCTCCCCGGCCCGATCTGGAAGATCGCGATGACGGGCGCCCTGGACGCCGGTCAGACGCCGGGCTTCGTCCCCGTCTCCGTGCCGCGGGCCCAGAAGCCCAAGGGCGAGGGCGACGAGGGCCCGAACAAGCCCCGTAAGCCGGCCGACGGCAAGCCGGCCGACAACAAGCCGGGCGGCACGGACCCGAGCCCCGGCTTCACGTTCCCCACGGACCTGCTCGGCGGCGGGGACGGACGCAACAAGCCGCGCGGCGGAAACCACTGACGCGGTGACACGAGGAAGGGCGCCCCGCCTTCAGGCGGGGC
>NZ_JBEXSZ010000292.1:0-2040 GCF_040613865.1 Streptomyces sp. NPDC006197
GGTGCACCGCCGGGCCGGACCGCCGCGCCCGCGTACGGCGCGGGGCCGCGTCAGACGTTGCGGCGGTACTGGCCGCCGACCTCGAAGAACGCCTCGGTGATCTGCTGGAGGGTGCAGACACGGGCGGCGTCCATGAGGACGGCGAAGGCGTTCTCGCCGCTGACCGCGGCCTCCTTGAGGGCGGCCAGGGCCGTGTGGGCCTGGTCGTGGTGGCGGGTCTGGAAGTCCTGCACCCGTTCCAGCTGGGACCGCTTCTCGTGTTCGGTGGCGCGGGCGAGTTCGACGGTGCCGGGCTCGGCGGTGTCCGCGTGGGGGTTGCGGAAGGTGTTGACGCCGATGATGGGCAGCGTGCCGTCGTGCTTGCGCTGCTCGTAGAGCATCGACTCGTCCTGGATGCGACCGCGCTGGTAACCGGTCTCCATCGCGCCGAGCACGCCGCCGCGCTCGCTGATGCGCTCGAACTCCTGGAGCACGGCCTCCTCCACCAGGTCGGTGAGCTCGTCGATGATGAACGACCCCTGCAGGGGGTTCTCGTTCATCGCCAGGCCCCACTCCCTGTTGATGATGAGCTGGATGGCCAGGGCGCGGCGAACCGATTCCTCGGTGGGGGTGGTGACGGCCTCGTCGTAGGCGTTGGTGTGCAGGCTGTTGCAGTTGTCGTAGATGGCGATGAGCGCCTGGAGGGTGGTGCGGATGTCGTTGAAGTCCATCTCCTGGGCGTGCAGGGAGCGTCCGGAGGTCTGGACGTGGTACTTCAGCTTCTGGGAGCGCTCGTTGGCGCCGTACTTCTCCTTCATCGCCACCGCCCAGATGCGGCGGGCGACGCGGCCGAGGACGGAGTACTCGGGGTCCATGCCGTTGGAGAAGAAGAACGACAGGTTCGGGGCGAAGTCGTCGACGTCCATGCCGCGGGCCAGGTACGTCTCGACGTACGTGAAGCCGTTGGCGAGCGTGAAGGCGAGCTGGCTGATCGGGTTCGCGCCGGCTTCGGCGATGTGGTAGCCGGAGATGGACACCGAGTAGAAGTTGCGGACCTTGTTCGCGATGAACCACTCCTGGATGTCGGCCATCATCCGCAGCGAGAACTCGGTGGAGAACAGGCAGGTGTTCTGGCCCTGGTCCTCCTTGAGGATGTCCGCCTGGACCGTGCCGCGCACGGTGGCGAGCGCGTGGGCGCGCAGCTCGGCCACCTCGTCGGCGGAGGGCTCGCGGCCCTCTGCGGCGCGGAACCTGTCGAGCTGCTGGTCCACGGCCGTGTTGAGGAAGAACGCGAGCACCGTCGGGGCCGGTCCGTTGATCGTCATCGACACCGAGGTCGTCGGCGCGATCAGGTCGAAGCCGTCGTAGAGCGTCTTCATGTCGTCGAGGGTCGCGACCGAGACGCCGGAGGTGCCGACCTTGCCGTAGATGTCGGGGCGCTCGCCGGGGTCGCGGCCGTACAGCGTGACCGAGTCGAAGGCGGTGGAGAGCCGGGTGGCCGGCTGGCCCTCGGACAGCAGCTTGAACCGCCGGTTGGTGCGGAACGGGTCGCCCTCGCCGGCGAACATCCGCGCGGGGTCCTCGCCGTCGCGCTTGAAGGGGAACACCCCGGCGGTGAAGGGGAACCGACCGGGCAGGTTCTCGCGGCGCCAGAAGCGCACCAGCTCGCCGTGGTCGGTGAACCGGGGCAGGGCCACGCGCGGGATCTTGTTGCCCGACAACGACTCGCGGGTCAGCTTGGTGCGGATCTCCTTGTCCCGGATCCGCACGACCTGCTCGTCGCCGGAGTACGACTCCACGACGGCCGGCCACTTCTCGATCTGGTCCGCCACCTCGTGGGGGAGCCGCTTGCGGGCGTCCGTGAGCAGCGCGTCCACCCCGGCGTCGTCGTACTCGGCCCGGGCGAGCTCGGCCTTGACCGTGTCCAGGCGCTGCACCCGGCGCGCCGCCTCGACGAGGCGCTCGGTCTCCGCGTGGTACGTGCGGACGGTCTCGCTGATCTCGGTGAGGTAGCGGACCCGGTCGGCGGGCACGACCTGCCGGATGCCGGAGGAGTGGCGC
>NZ_JBEXSZ010000293.1:0-1999 GCF_040613865.1 Streptomyces sp. NPDC006197
CGGCTCGGTCCTGCTGATCGCCAACGCGATCAACCACAACGACCTGGAGACCGGCGTCGACGAGGCGTACGCGCACGCCGTCGCCCGCCTCGACGCCATGCAGGCCGACCTGGCCCGCCCCGTCGCCACCGTCCCCGCCGCCCTGCCGGACTCCGCCCTGCCCGAGTTCTCGGCGCTCTGGGGCGGCCCCGCCTACCAGGACGCCGTCGAGGACATCAAGGAGCGCATCCGGGCCGGCGAGGCCTTCCAGGTCGTGCCCTCGCAGCGCTTCGAGACCCCCTGCGCCGCCTCCGCGCTCGACGTCTACCGGGTCCTGCGGGCCACCAACCCGTCCCCGTACATGTACCTCTTCCGCTTCGAGAACGGCTTCGACGTCGTCGGCTCCTCACCCGAGGCCCTCGTCAAGGTCGAGGACGGGCGGGCGATGCTCCACCCCATCGCCGGCACCCGGCACCGCGGCGCCACCCCGCAGGAGGACCACGACCTCGCCGAGGAACTGCTCGCCGACCCCAAGGAGCGCGCCGAGCACCTCATGCTCGTCGACCTGGGCCGCAACGACCTCGGCCGGGTCTGCACGCCCGGCTCCGTCGAGGTCGTCGACTTCATGTCGATCGAGCGCTACTCGCACGTCATGCACATCGTCTCCACCGTCACCGGCGAGGTCGCCGAGGGCCGGACCGCCTTCGACGTCCTCACCGCCTGCTTCCCCGCCGGCACCCTCTCCGGCGCGCCCAAGCCCCGCGCCATGCAGATCATCGAGGAGCTCGAACCCTCCCGGCGCGGCCTCTACGGCGGATGTGTCGGTTATCTCGATTTCGCCGGGGACGCCGACACCGCCATCGCCATCCGCACCGCCCTGCTCCGGGACGGAACGGCGTACGTGCAGGCCGGAGCGGGTGTCGTCGCCGACTCCGACCCGATCGCCGAGGACAACGAGTGCCGCAACAAGGCCGCGGCCGTGCTCCGCGCCGTCCACACCGCCAACCGGATGAACGACAAGTGAGCACGTAAGGGATAGTGGGGTACGTGAGTGCCGTACCCGTACCCCAGCCCCGGGCCGCCCGCGCGGCCGTCCCCACCGGCGGCCGCCGCAGCCTGGCCGCGGCCCTCCTCCTCGGCGCCCTCGGTGCCACCGTCGTCCTGCTCTCCGCCGGCCAGATCTGGGCGGAGGGCACCGCGTCCGTCGGCGGCGGCAGCGTCCCCGTCGAGGCCGACGGCGGCACCGTCACCGGTGTGCCGACCGCCCTCGCGATCGTCGGCCTCGCCGCGCTCTTCGCCGTCTTCGCCGTCCGCCGCACCGGGCGCACGCTCGTCGCCGCGCTCCTCGCGCTCAGCGGCGCGGGCGCCGCGCTCGCCGCGGTCCTCGGCGCCTCCGACAGCAGCGCGCTCGACGCCGAGGCCGCCCGCATCAGCGGCGACACCGCCGCCGCCGTCGCCGGCCTCACCCACACCGTCTGGCCGTACGTGACGGCCGCGGGCGCCCTCCTCATCCTGCTCGCCGGCCTCTTCGCCCTCCGCTTCGGCAAGAACTGGCCGGCGATGGGCGGCCGCTACGAGCGCTCCGGCGCCCCGCGCGCCGGCCGCAAGGCCCCCACGACCGACCCCGACCGGCCCGAGGACCTGTGGAAGGCCCTGGACCGCGGCGAGGATCCGACCCAGGGAGCGTGAGAGGGGGAGCCGACCGCGACGCGTGATCGTCCCGGCACCCCGATTCATCCTCGCGCGCCCGCGTACGGGACAATGAACGCCGAGTGTCCGCGCACGCGAGACCTCACCATCGAGCAACTGCAACGAGGAGCAACTCATGGCGGGCAGCGCCCACGGACACACCCCGGCCGCCTGGACCGGTGTCATCATCTCCTTCATCGGCTTCTGCATCGCCGGCGTCTTCATGGTGGCCGCCAACGTGCCCGGTTTCTGGGCCGGCGTGGGCGTCATCGTCCTCGGCGGCATCGTCGGCGGCGCGATGAAGGCGGCGGGCCTCGGCATGCCGAAGGAG
>NZ_JBEXSZ010000294.1:0-1913 GCF_040613865.1 Streptomyces sp. NPDC006197
GACAACATCAACCAGACGTACACCGTCAACGCCTCCACCGAGGTCGCCAACGGCACCTGGAAGCTCCGCGTCCAGGACAAGGCGTCGATCGACACCGGCTACATCAACAGCTTCAAGCTGACCTTCCCGTAAGCCACACCACACGGGGGCGGGCGCCCGGAGGGATCTTCCCTCCGGGCGCCCGCGCGTCCGCGTCCCGTGCATACCCTGGGCGGCATGATCAGGGTGCTGCTCGCCGACGACGAGACGATGATCCGGGCCGGGGTGCGGGCCATCCTCGCCACCGACCCCGGGATCGAGGTGGTGGCCGAGGCCGGCGACGGACACGAGGCCGTCGAACTCGCCCGCGAGCACCGGCCCCACGTCGTCCTGCTCGACATCCGGATGCCCCGGCTCGACGGGCTCGGCGCGGCCGAGGAGCTGCGCAGGGCGGTGCCGGACGCGGCCGTCGTCATGCTCACCACCTTCTCCGAGGACGCCTACGTCGCGCGGGCGCTCGGCAGCGGCGTCAGCGGCTTCCTCCTCAAGTCCGGGGACCCGCGCGAACTGATCGCCGGGGTCCGGGCCGTGGCCGGGGGCGGCGCCGCCCTCTCCCCCACGGTCGCCCGGCGGGTCATCGACACCTTCGGCGGCGAGCGGTTCACCCGCACCGCCGAGGCGCGGACCCGGCTGGAACCCCTCACGGGCCGGGAGCGGGAGGTCGTCGCCCTCCTCGGCGCCGGGCTCTCCAACCAGGAGATCGCCGCCCGCATGCACGTCGTCGAGGGCACCGTGAAAGCGCACGTGAGCGCCGTCCTCGGCAGGCTCGGCCTGCGCAACCGGGTCCAGCTCGCGGTGCTGGCGTACGAGGCGGGCCTGGTCCCCGGTGCGTGAGCGCCTCTTCGACCTGGGGCTGTGGCTGCTCCTCTGCGTGCCCGTCCTGCTGAAGTCGGACCCGAACGACGGCGGGAGCTGGACCCAGGTCGCCGTCGGCGTGGCGGTCCTCGGCGGCTGCGTCGCGGTCAGCCGGCGGTGGCCGCCGGTGCCGATCGCGGTCGTGGTCGCGGCGAGCCTGCCCGTGAGCCCGGAGCTGTTCACCCCCTCGTACAGCCTGGCGCTCGTCGCCTTCGGCTATCTGGCGGGGCGGCGGCAGGAGCAGACCCGGGCGGCGCTGTGGCTGTTCGGCGCGATCGCGGCGGCGGGGCTCGTCCTGACGGTCGTCGCGCACGCCTCCCTCGGCCAGTGGTTCACGCTGCTGCTGTCGCTGGCCCTCGCGATCGTGGCGCCCTGGCTGATCGGCCGCTACATGCGCCAGTACGACCGGCTGGTGCGCAGCGGCTGGGAGCTGGCCGACCGGATGGAGCGGGAGCAGGCGGCGGTCGCCGACCGGGAGCGGCTGCGGGAGCGCTCCCGGATCGCGGGCGACATGCACGACTCCCTCGGCCACGACCTGGCCCTGATCGCGGTCCGCGCGGGCGCCCTGGAGGTCGATCCGGCGCTCGGCCCCGCCCAGCAGCACGCGGTCGGCGAGCTGCGGCGCGCGGCGGCGGACGCGACGGCCCGGCTGCGGGACATCATCGGCGTCCTGCGCGAGGACGACGCCGGGGCGCCGACGACCCCGCCCGGGGAGACGGTCGAGGAGCTGACGGCCCGCGCCCGGGCGTCGGGGCTGGCCGTCACGCTCGCCACGACTCCGGTGCCGACGCTGCCGGGGATGTCGGGTCTCGCCCTGCACCGGGTGGTCCAGGAGGGCCTGACGAACGCGGCGAAGCACGCGCCCGGCGCGGCGGTCTCGGTCGCGGTCACCGGGGACGGGACGAGCGTGCGGGTCCGGGTGGTGAGCGGCGTTCCTGCTGAGCAGGCGCGGCCACCTGCTGCCGAAGGAGCCGTCACCTCCGGCCCCGGAGGACCCCTCGACGCCAGTGTGAGCCCAG
>NZ_JBEXSZ010000295.1:0-1906 GCF_040613865.1 Streptomyces sp. NPDC006197
CCCGCGAAGCTCCTGGCAGACACGGACGATCTTGGTCGAGAACCCGTCCACCAGGAGCTTCATCGTTGCACAGGACTGCCCAACTCGCCTTCCACGCCGTCACCTCGGAAAAGACTCACTGCGCCACCACAATTTCAAGTCCAGCAGACGCTCCCTTTCCTGCTCGCTCATGGCAACGAGGCAGAAAATTGGCGAATAATTTCAATTTTAACGCGCGGTTCGGAGTCTCATACCGCGTTTCGATAAAGTCGCACCCTTTCGAGTCGCAGCCATTCAGGCTTCGTGCCACGATTGTTGTGGGTCGAACATGGGATGGCGTCCCGCCAGGTGGCGCAGGGCATCAAGGCGCCAGAATCCGAACGCCTGGGACGACGCCCAGGCTCTGTCGGGTGCCCAACCTGCCCCGCCGGAACACCTCACGGGCCGCCTCCACGGAGACCACCATGGGCCTCCTACCAGAACGCGCAGCGCTTGACCTTCCAGATCGCGTCATGGGGCACGATCGAGCATATTGGAGAGCCGACTGACTCGTCGAAGTGAAGCTCGCGCAGGGTTCCCATCCGAAACCTCGTCGGACTCACCGCCTGCGGGGAACTTAGCCCCTAGCCGGCCCTGAAGATGAGACTCCCGCTAATTCCAGTCCCATGAAAGGGTAAATGCAATGTTCTTCTATGACGATATTACGGGGGCTGGCGGATCAGGGAAACTTGACGCGTCCGGTGACTACATCCACATGAAGGACTTCCCGCCCGGAAAATTCAGGAGCTGGGCGATTATCGTATCCCCCGGCAATGGTCGGCTGTTCTTCTACAACAACAACGCGGGAAGCGCGGTTGCCGCGTCGGGTCGACTCGACGACACCGGAAAATACGTGAAACTCAAGGACTTTCCAGCCGGACAGTTCGGACAGTGGACCAACATCGTGCCCCTTGGCGATGGCCGGCTCTTCTTCTACGACTCGATCACCCGGGCCGGCGGATCAGGAAAGCTTGACGCGTCCGGTGACTACGTCCACATGAAGGACTTCCCGCCCGGAAAATTCGGGAACTGGCATTCGATCGTATCTCCCGGCGATGGCCTGCTTTTCTTCTACAACAACAACGCGGGAAGCGCGGTTGCCGCGTCGGGTCGACTCGACGACACCGGAAAATACGTGAACCTCAAGGACTTTCCAGCCGGACAGTTCGGACAGTGGACCAACATCGTGCCCCTTGGCGATGGCCGGCTCTTCTTCTACGACTCGATCACCCGGGCCGGCGGATCAGGAAAGCTTGACACATCCGGCGACTACGTCCACATGAAAAACTTCCCGCCCGGAAAATTCGGGATCTGGGTGGATATAGTGTCCCCCGACAGTGGCCGACTGTTCTTCTACTACGGAAACGCGGGAAGTGCGGCTGCTGCGTCGGGCCGGCTCGACGAAACCGGAAAATACGTAAAACTCAGGGACTTTCCACTCGGACAATTCGGACAGTGGAACCACATCGTGGGTTGACCGGGCCATCACGGAAATCGGATCCCGCTCGTGATCGAGGTGGGGCCCGATTCTCAAGCGATCAGGTTCAGCCTCGCCGTTTCGCTTGCGTGCGGCTGCTGTCGAGACGGAAAAGCGAAAGTGCCTTCCTGACTCAAGACGATGAACCTTCCTGGGATTCTACCGTCCAGGCGGAGGGCACTCTCTGCGTGCAGG
This sequence comes from Streptomyces sp. NPDC006197, assembly GCF_040613865.1. Classification (NCBI taxonomy): domain Bacteria; kingdom Bacillati; phylum Actinomycetota; class Actinomycetes; order Kitasatosporales; family Streptomycetaceae; genus Streptomyces; species Streptomyces sp. NPDC006197. The sequence goes on from NZ_JBEXSZ010000295.1 coordinate 1,691, forward strand.
GAGTTCTTTCCAACCTCACGCTAACGCGTGGTGAAGGACGAGCACGGCCTTCACCGCGTCGGTAATTCGGTTGGTGCTGCAGCGTAGCTTCCGCAGGGGTGTTAGGTGCCACCGCGCCGCCGGCGCGTCCCGGGCTCCGCCGCCCGACTGGCGGCCGGCCGGTCAGGAACCGCAAGGTGCGGCCGGACAGATCGATCGAGGACGGGTGCGCAAGCC
>NZ_JBEXSZ010000296.1:0-1864 GCF_040613865.1 Streptomyces sp. NPDC006197
GCGACGTCCGCCACGCTCCGAGCCAGCGGCCCTACATGGGACAGCCGCTCCGGGCACGGCGGGACGTACGGCACGTGCCCGTACGAGGGCTTGAACCCGGCAGGGCGCAGCCCACTACGGGTGGGCGCCCGTAACCAGGCCCGCAACGGGCGGGCGTCCGCGACCCAAGCCGCCCGAGGCACCCCCGCCGCAGGTGGAGCACCGCAAGCCGTGCGGCAAGGCGCGACCGCCGCAGTGGAGCACCACCCGGCGCGACAACGGCGCCGCCCGCCGTGGGCCGAGGCCTGCAATCCGGGCCCGAACCCGCAGCCCGCAGCAGGACCGGACCCGCACCCCACCCCGTACCCCCGACGACCTACCCCCTCCCCCCTCCCAAGGAGCCCCCATGCAGCCCCCATCCTCGACCCCGTCCACCCCCTCCGCCCTCTCCCGCCGCACCATGCTCGCCGGTGCCGCCGCCCTCGCCGGTGCCACGGCCACGTCGGCCGCCACCGCCGGAACCGTGCAGGCGGCGACCGCTCCGGCCGCGACCGGAGCCGCGGCATCGGCCCGACCCGGCCACCGCGACAGGACCGTCGTGTTCCGCGACGTGCGCCCGTTCGGCGCGACGAAGCCCACGGACCTCGTCGTCGTCGACGGCCGGATCTCGGACGGCCCCGCGCCGCACGGCGCGAAGGTCGTCGACGGCGGCGGCCGGATCGCCCTCCCGTCCCTCGTCGACGCGCACATCCACCCCGACAAGACCACCTGGGGCGGCTCCTGGGTGTCGCGCCGGCCGGCCTCCGGCATCGCCGACTACGTCGCGCAGGACGTGGAGCTGTTCCGCAGCCAGCGCCGCCCCGTCGCCGAGCGCGCCTACGGCCTGATGAGCCACGCCGTCGCCCGCGGCACCCGCGGCATGCGCGCCCACGCCGACGTGGCCCCGGCCTACGGCCTGGCCGGCGTGGAGGGCGTGGCGGAGGCCCGCGAGCGGCTGCGCCACGCCCTCGACGTCCAGATCGTGGCCTTCCCCCAGCACGGCGTCATCCGCACCCCGGGCACGGCGGCGCTCCTGGAGAGGGCGGCGCGCGAGGGCGTCATCGACATGATCGGCGGCATCGACCCGATCGGCTTCGACCAGGCCCTCGACGAGCAGCTCGACGTCGTCTTCGGCATCGCGGACCGCCATGGCGTCGGTGTGGACATCCACCTGCACGACCGCGGCGAGAAGGGCATGCTGGCGATGCGCGGCATCGTCGAGCGCACCCGTGCCCTCTCCCTCGCCGGCAAGGTCACGGTCAGCCACGTCTTCTGCCTTCCGGGCCTGACGGACCGTGAGCTGGGCTCCATCGCGACGGACTTGGGAGAGCAGGACATCGCGCTCACCACGGTCGCGCCCTCGGACTCCCTGGTGCTTCCGATCGCCCGGCTGCGCGAGCACGGCGTACGGGTCGGGCTCGGCTCGGACGGCGTCCGGGACTCGTGGAGCCCGTTCGGCGACGCCGACATGATGCACCGCGCGCACATCCTCGGCTGGGTGACGGACGTGCGTCTCGACGACGAGCTGTCGGAGTGCTACCGCGTCGCGACCCACGGCGGCGCGGACGTGATGGGCCTCGCGCACGCCGACTTCCGGGCGGGCGCCCCGGCCGACTTCGTCCTGGTGCGCGGCGAGTGCCTGCCGCAGGTCGTCGTCGACATGCCGCGCCGGGACATGGTCGTCCACGGCGGTGTGGTCGTGGCCCGCGACGGGGAGTTCCTCGCCTGACGAGTCCGGCACCGGGTGCGGGTCGACGGGCCGGGGACGTCCCGGCACGCACCGCCTGGGTGCTCGGCGACGAGTACCTCCGCGACGGCACCCCGCACCCCCTCTCCGCGCGCAACG
>NZ_JBEXSZ010000297.1:0-1743 GCF_040613865.1 Streptomyces sp. NPDC006197
GACGGTACCGATGTCGGGGTGGCGGTCGCCGTCGGGGCCGGTGTCGGGGTGACGGTCCCCGCGGCGTGCGCGGGGACCGGGGCGGGCGGTGGGACGAGGAGCGGGTTCAGTGGACGTGCGCCGCCTTCACGGTGTGGCTGCCGGAGATCTCCTCGCCGGGCTCCATGGGCGCGGTGACCTCGTCGGCGTCGCGGCCCCGGCCCAGGTGGTTGAAGACCACGTTGAGGAGGACGGCGGCCACGCAGCCGGTCGAGATGCCGGAGTCCAGGATGATCTGCGCGGTCTCCGGGAAGGCGTGGTAGAACTCCGGCTTCGTGATCGGGATGATGCCGACGGCCAGCGACACGGCCACGATCAGCACGTTGTTGTCCTTCTCCAGGCCGGCCTTGACCAGGGTCTGGATGCCGCTGGCGGCGACCGAGCCGAAGAGGACGACGCCCGCGCCGCCGAGGACCGGCCGGGGCACGACCGAGATGAGCGAGGCGGCGACCGGCGAGAGGCCCATGAGGACCAGGAAGCCACCGCCGCAGGCGACGACGAAGCGGCTGCGGATCCTGGTCATGGCGACCAGGCCGATGTTCTGCGCGAAGGCGCTGCACATGAAGCCGTTGAAGAGCGGGCTGAGCGCGGAGCCGAGGGTGTCGGCGCGCAGTCCGGCCGCGATGGTCTTCTCGTCGGCGGGCCGCTCCACGATCTCGCCGAGCGCCAGCATGTCGGCGGTCGACTCGGTCATGGAGACGAGCATGACCACGCACATGGAGATGATCGCGGCGAGGGCGAACTGCGGGGCGCCGAAGTGGAAGGGGGTCGGGAAGCCGACGATGTCGGCCTCCTTCACCGGGCTGAAGTCGGTGACCCCGAAGGGTATGGCGATGAGCGTGCCGAGGACGAGGCCGACCAGGACCGCGACCTGCTTGAGGAAGCCACGGGTGAAGCGGCGCAGCAGCAGGACCACGACGAGCGTGACGCCGGCGAGCGAGAGGTACGTGGTCGAGCCGTAGTCCTCGGCCTTGGGGTTGGGTCCCTGGGCCCAGCCGAACGCGACCGGGAGGAGGGAGACGCCGATGAGGGTGATCACGGTGCCGGTGACGACCGGCGGGAAGAACCGCACGAGCCGGGAGAAGAAGGGGGCGGCGGCGAAGCCGAGGAGTCCGGCGACGATGATCGCGCCGAAGATCACGGGAAGCGCGTCGGCCTTGTTCCGGGTGGTGTCGACGATCGCCAGCATCGGCGCGACGCCGGCGAAGGTGACGCCGTTGACGAACGGCAGCTTGGCGCCGATCTTCCAGACGCCGAGCGTCTGCAGGAAGGTGGCGAGGCCGGCGGTGAAGAGGCTGGCGCCGGTGAGGAAGGTGAGCTCGGCGCCGGAGAGGCCGACGGCCGCTCCGACGATCAGGGGCGGGGCGACGACGCCCGCGTACATGGCGGCGACGTGCTGGAGGCCGCTGGTGAGCATCTTGAGAGGGGGCAGCGTCTCGTCGACCGGATGCTTCTCGCGGTCTTCGGGGGCGGGGCCTGCGTCTGGTGCATTGCGAACCTGGGGCTTGGCGGCCACGGCGGTTCCTCCGGTCGGTTACACGTCGGCGGCGACGAGGGGTTCAGGGAGGTGGTGCGATGCGGTGCGAGGTGCAGGAGGTGCGGCTCTTTGCGAGGTGGAGCGGGGTGGGGCGGTGGGCCGCGGAGGGGCTGGCCATCATCGCCTCCATGGTCGTGGCCCTGACGGTGACCCCCGCCCTGTGCCTG
>NZ_JBEXSZ010000298.1:0-1683 GCF_040613865.1 Streptomyces sp. NPDC006197
ACCTCAACGGCGTCTTCACGATGTTCAACAACATCAGCACCAGCAACAACATCAACAGCCCCGGCGCCAGCAACAACACCAACCAGAACTTCACGGGGTCAACCCGCTGAAAACCGGCACCTCGTCAGGGCCATTCGCTGAGGTGGCCCTGACGCGTGGCCGCTTCCGCACCCCGGCTGGTCGCCCCACACCGGACGATCGCTTGGACGCGGGCCGAAACGGTGCGGGGCGACAATCCCCGACTCATGGCGCAACCCGCGCGATGGAGACCATGAGCCCTGTGTGACACACCAGAACGGGAGACTCCTGTGTTCCGGGGAACAGCTACCGCGACGGGCGTACCACCGAGGGATTCGTGTAGCCGGCCACCGGTGCCGTCGCCATCGTCGATGACCGGTGCGATGACCACAGAGCCCGCCATCGCTCGCCGAAAGTGGGCCGGATGGGGCAACCGCACACAGATGCTCGTGGCGGTGGTGGCGGCAATCGCCGGGGGGCTGCTGCTCCCCGGCCCGGCCGAACCGCGGGGCCTGATCCGCAGCGGCGATGCCGCGCACGCCTCCTTCGCCCCTGCCACCCATGGCCGCATACCGGTCCATGGACGGGCGATGGCAACCGCGCCCGGCCATGCCGCCGCCGGCCCTCGAATCCGGTCACTGAGGGCGGTTGTGCGAGCCACCCTCCCCCACGATCCCCGGGCGTTCACCCAAGGTCTGGAGTTCCGCGGCGCCACCCTCTACGAGAGCACGGGGCTGGTCGGCCGATCCTCCCTTCGCGCCGGACCGCCAGGCAAGCCGCCCACCCGGCGGGTCGAATTGCCGGCACCCTTGTTCGGCGAGGGCATCACATTCTCGAGTGCCAGGCTATGGCAGCTCACCTGGCGTAATGGCATCGCCATCGAGCGCGACCCCGCCACCCTCGAGGAACGTCGCCGAGTTAGCTACCGGGGCGAAGGCTGGGGCCTGTGTCACCAGCACATCGCCGGGCGGGAACGGCTGGTGATGAGCGACGGAACAGACCGACTCACCTTCCGCGACCCCGACACCTTCACGGCGACAGGCGGCATCGACGTGCGCAAGGACGACACCTCCGCCACACGCCTCAACGAACTGGAATGCGTGCCCGACGGATCCATTTATGCCAACGTGTACGGGACCGACACGATCCTGCGCATCGACCCGCACACCGGCGCCGTCACCGCGCACATCGATGCATCCGGACTCCTGACCGCCGCCGAAGGCCGTCGAGCCGGCCCACTGAACGGCATCGCCGCCGTACCAGGCACCGATCGCTTTCTGATCACCGGCAAACTTTGGCCCGTCATGTTTCAGGTCGCCTTCGTCCCCAGATGAGCCATCCCGCTGATCGCCCTTCGATCAACTCCCGGTGAAGGTCCGACGGCACACCTCCTGAACTCGATTCACCACCCGAGCAGCAGAAGGGGCAGCCAAGAGGCCAGCGCACACACGGTCCGGACTGGGATGAGGCCCAGATCACGACTGCGGTGCGTGGAGTGGGGGTGCTCATGAACGGATTCCTCCCCCGGACACATCGTGCGGCGCAGTCATACGGTGGGCGGGAATGCACCGCATCGTCGGTGCGCCGCCGTGTGGAGGCCACCCGCGCCATCGTGCGCATCACAACCGCGCCGCCCCGGCATTCGGTGCGCGCACCGAATGCCGG
>NZ_JBEXSZ010000299.1:0-1577 GCF_040613865.1 Streptomyces sp. NPDC006197
GCCAAGTGCTTCGCCTCCGACGTCGCCATGGAGGTCACCACCGACGCCGTCCAGCTGCTGGGCGGCTACGGCTACACCCGCGACTACCCCGTGGAGCGCATGATGCGCGACGCCAAGATCACCCAGATCTACGAGGGCACCAACCAGGTCCAGCGCATCGTCATGGCCCGCAACCTCCCGTAACCACCAGCCTCTCGAAAGGAGACAGGCCGTGACCCTGAAGATCGCTGTCTGTGTGAAGTACGTCCCCGACGCGACCGGCGACCGCGGTTTCGCCGACGACCTGACGACCGACCGCGAGGCCGTCGACGGGCTCCTCTCGGAGCTCGACGAGTACGCGGTCGAGCAGGCGCTCCGCATCTCCGAGGAGTCCGACGACGCCGAGGTCACCGTCGTGACGGTGGGCCCGGACGACGCCAAGGACGCGCTGCGCAAGGCGCTCTCCATGGGCGCCGACAAGGCCGTCCACGTCAACGACGAGGACATCCACGGCTCCGACGTCATCGCCACCTCCGCGATCCTGGCCAAGGCCCTGGAGAAGACCGGCTTCGACCTGGTCGTCTGCGGCATGGCCTCGACCGACGGCACGATGGGCGTCCTGCCCGCACTGCTCGCCGAGCGCCTGAGCCTGCCGCAGGTCACCCTGCTGTCGGAGCTCTCCGTCGAGGACGGTGTCGTGAAGGGCCGCCGTGACGGCGACGCCGCCACCGAGCTCCTGGAGGCCCCGCTGCCGGCCGTCGTCTCGGTCACCGACCAGTCCGGCGAGGCCCGCTACCCCTCCTTCAAGGGGATCATGGCCGCCAAGAAGAAGCCGGTCGAGGAGCTGGACCTGGACGACCTGGGGATCGACGCCGACGAGGTCGGCCTCGCCGGGTCCTGGACCCTGGTCGACGCCGTGGCCGCCCGCCCGGCCCGCACCCAGGGCACGATCGTCACGGACGAGGGCGACGGCGGCAAGCAGCTCGCCGCCTTCCTCGCCACCCAGAAGTTCATCTGACCCACCGTCACCCCACCTCAGGAGCAAGGAATCATGGCTGAGATCCTGGTTCTCGTGGACCACGCCGACGGTGCGGTCCGCAAGCCTGCCCTCGAACTGCTGACCCTGGCCCGCCGCATCGGCGAGCCCTCGGCGGTCGTCCTCGGCGCCGGCGAGGCCGCCGCCTCGATCGCCGCCACGGCCGGCGAGTACGGCGCCGCCACCGTGTACGTCGCGGACGGCGCCGAGTTCACCGAGCAGCTCGTCGTCCCGAAGGTCGACGCGCTCACCCAGCTCGCCCAGGAGAAGGGGGCGGCCGCCGTCCTGGTGACCTCCTCCGGCGAAGGCAAGGAGATCGCGGCCCGAGTCGCGCTCCGCCTCGGCTCCGGTCTGATCACCGACGCCGTGGAGCTGGAGGCCGGTGACAAGGGCCCCGTCGCCACGCAGTCCGTCTTCGCCGCCTCGTACCAGGTGAAGTCCACGGTCTCGCACGGCGTCCCGGTCATCCGCCGCCGAGTTCCGCGACCGGCCGGGCCAGGATCGTGCCGTTGGGCCAGATCCCGCCCCGCTGCCGGCGCCGGGACACGGTGACCACCGGAGC
>NZ_JBEXSZ010000300.1:0-1438 GCF_040613865.1 Streptomyces sp. NPDC006197
GAGCCCGATGCTCCACCCGCCGCATCGGCACCATCGTCCAAGCCGTCCACACACTGCTGACCTGCAGCTATTCAGGATGAAAGAGGCTCACTGAGCACGATATGTGGCTGACATGGTCGACTCCGATGCTCAGAATCGTCCCTGCGGCCGACCAGAGAACCGACTGATGCATAGGCTCGGTGCAGTCACTGCGTCCGCCACTTCATCCGCTGGAGCAGTGGTCCCAGGGGAATCGGGTCGACGGAGCGTTGCGTAGCGGCGAGTATGCGACGCGACCGCCAAGCTCCCGGAGACGCACGTGGGTAACCGACAAGCAGACATCGACTTCACCTTCCAGCGCCCAACGACCGTGCGCGGCTTGCTGGAGGTGTTGACCCCGGCCGGCTGGTCCGCTGAGGAACGCCCCGGCTACATCTCGTACATGATCAACGATGCAGATGACATGCACGAGTGGTACGACAGCACCCCCGACTGCCTGGACGCCGTGCTTGCGGAGCTGGACTCCGCAGCGAATCTGCCCTGCACCGTGGCGCTGAACATTTACCACACGCAGGGTGGGACTGGCGGCATGCTCATGTTCTTCGCGCAGCGCAGGAAAGTCTCTTTCCTTCCCACCATCAACCGCCGGAGCATCCCGGACGCACCGCAGTTCACCGACCTCGCCTGGTACCTGGCGGCACTTGCCCCTTCCCTGCTCTGGGCCGGCCTCGAAGGGTACGAGGCCCACGAGGACCCCAACTGAAGCGTATTGCAGAAGGTTCCAACACGGGCATTTGCCCTGTATGGGCGGGGCGCTGAAGGCTGATCCGTGGTGGGTGCAGACGTTCACGGCTCTGCGGACGCGGCAGTTCGAGCGGCTGCTGAAGGCCGTGCGCGAACGGGGAGGGGACGGTCCTGGTGGCGGCCGTCCGTGGTGCTTGTTGCTGGCGGACCGGGTGCTGCTGGTGGCCGTGTACTACCGCACGAACCTCACGATGCGGCACCTCGCGCCGCTGTTCGGCTGCTCGCCGGCGACGGTGTGCCGCGTCATCCAGCGGCTGCGACCGCTGCTCGCGATCGAGCCGGCAACCGGCCCCGCCGAGGGGGTCGAGCGGTTGTGGATCGTGGACTGCACCCTCGTCCCGGTCCGGGATCGGAAGACCGGCGCATCCTCACGCAACTACCGGTTCTCGGCGAACGTGCAGGTCATCCTCGATGCCGACACCAAGAACACCGCCGGGGAGCGCTATACATGCTCGTGGCGTTGCTCGGTGGGCGCCGCTCAGTGCGACATCCAAGAGCTCGCGACCGGCGTCGCGGTGACCCTCGGTGGGGTACCGCCTTCCGGCGGGCGGCCCTGGCCACTTAGAGGTCCTAACAGAAGCCACTGATGGTGTGACTGTCAGCTTGGATGCTCGTTGGGCCGTTCGTGGCGAAGAGGAACTCCCGGCCGTGGATC
>NZ_JBEXSZ010000302.1:0-1298 GCF_040613865.1 Streptomyces sp. NPDC006197
TGCAGAAACACCTCACCCGCACCGAACAACCCGTACGACTGCCCCGACACCGTCGACACCAGATTCCGATGCGACGACAGAATCGCCTTCGGCCGACCCGTCGAGCCCGACGTGAACATCAGGCAGGCGGGGTCGTCCGGGCCGAGCGGCAGGCCGAGGTTCCCGGGGTGGTGGGACAGGAGCTCGCCGGGGGGCTCGGTGTGGGTCTGCCAAGGTCCGTCGACCCGGCCCGCGAGGGCCGGCGCGGTGACGAGGTGGCTGATGCCCGCGTCGGCGGCCGCCGAGCGGAGCCGCTCGTCCGGGAAGTCCGGGTCGAGGAGCGTGTACCCCGCCCCGGCCTTGACCACGGCGATGACCGCCGCCGCGAACTCCACCCCGCGCTCCAACAGCACACCCGCCATGTCGCCACGGCCCAGGCCGTGGGCGCGGAGGTGGTGGGCCCACCGGTTGGCCATCGCGTTCAGCTCCGCGTACGACACCTCGCGGGTGCCGTCGAGCAGTGCCGTCGCCTCCGGGCGGCGGGCCACCTGCTCCTCGAACCGCTCGACGAGGGTGGCGTCGCCCACTTCGGCGACGGTCCCCGCCCATGGACCGGTCAGCAGCTCGCGCTCCGAGGTCGACAGCACCTCCAGGGAGGAGAGCGGCAGGGCGGGATCGTCGAGGACCTGGGCCAGGACCCGGCCGAGCACCGACGCCACGCGCCGTACCGACTCCTCGTCGAACAGCTCGGCCGCGAAGACGATCGCGCCGTGCAGGCCCCGGCTGTCGTCGGAGCGGAGCAGGAACTCGAGGTCGAACTTCGCCGCCCCGTTCACCAGGCCGGAGACCTCGGCGGTACGGACGCCGGGCAGGCGCAGCTCCGGGACGCCGCCCACTTCGAGGCCGAGGCTGATCTGGAAGAGGGGGTGACGCGAAAGGCTCCGGGTCGGGTTGACCGCTTCGAGGACCAGATCGAACGGGGCCTCCTGATGCGCGAACGCGTCCAGATCCGCCGTACGCACCCGGCGCAGAAGGTCACGGAAGCTCGGGTCGCCGGCACTGCTGGTCCGCAGGACCAGCGTGTTCACGAAGAACCCGACCAGATCCTGCAGCACCGGCTCGCCACGACCCGCCGCCGGTGAACCGATCGCCAGGTCGGGCCCTGCCCCCAGACGGGTCAGCGCGGCGACCAGGGCCGCGTGCACCACCATGAAGGGCGTGCACCCCTCCGAGCGGGCGAGGACCGTGATGCGTTCGAAGAGGTCCGCACCGAGATCGACCTCGACCTGCCCGCCCTGGTGGGAAGCCCTGGCCGGCCT
>NZ_JBEXSZ010000303.1:0-1151 GCF_040613865.1 Streptomyces sp. NPDC006197
ACGGGGACGGTGAGCGGGAGAAGGGCGCGGAGGCCGTGTCGCCGGCTGCCCTGAAGAACTGCGGGCAGGTGTTCGGGGAGCAGAACGTCGCGGCGAGGACGGCCACGTCGTCGGCAACCACTCCTGGTCCCACCCGCTCATCCCGAAACTGCGACCCTCCCGGATCCGCGCCGAGCTGGGCTCCACCAGCGAGGTCATCGAGAAGGCCCTGGGCGCGGCCCCGCTCTGGTACCGCGCGCCCTACGGCGCCTGGAACCGGCTCTCCTTCGAGATCGGCGCCGAACTCGGCATGGAACCGCTCGCCTGGACCGTCGACACCCTGGACTGGACGGAACCCGGCACCGGCACCATCGTCCGCCGCGTCCTCGACGGCGCCGCACCCGGCGTCGTCGTCCTCTCCCACGACGCCGGCGGCAACCGCTCCCAGAGCGTGGCCGCGCTCCGCCGCTACCTGCCCGAACTCCTCGACGCCGGCTACCACATCACCGTCCCGCGGCGCTGACCGCACCGGGACGGGCAAGGGCCCCGGCACCCTCGGGTGCCGGGGCCCTCCGCGTCGGTCGTCGGCTAGCGCGAGCCCACCATGCGGGCGAAGACCACGACGTTCCCGTCGTAGCCGCGCGCCCGCGTGTAGCCGCCGCCGCAGGTGATCACCCGCAGCTCCGGCTCGCCGGTGTCGGCGTAGACCTCCACGCCGGGGAAGTTGTCCTTGGCGTACACCTGGACGCCGTAGATCTCGAAGACCGCCACCCGGCCGTCGTACCGCTCGACCTCGATGTGCTGGCCCTTCTGGAGGGAGCCCAGGCCGTAGAAGACCGCCGGGCCCTTCGTGTTGTCGACGTGGCCGACGAGGACGGAGGTGCCGCGCATGCCGGGGGCGATGCCGTTCTGGTACCAGCCGGCGAGGTTGGGGTCCTCCGGGGGAGGGGCCGCCACCCAGCCCTGCTCGTCCAGACCCACGTCCATGATGGGCGCCGCCACCTGGATCGCCGGGATCTTGACCCGGGACGCCGGGGCGTACGGCAGCGGCTCCAGACCGGTGCTCGCGGCGGGCGGCGGGGCGACCGGGCGCGGCTGCGCTCCATGAAGGAGCCTGGCACGGCCTACGACGACGACGTCCTCGGCAAGGACCCGCAGCCGGCCACCATGGC
>NZ_JBEXSZ010000304.1:0-1091 GCF_040613865.1 Streptomyces sp. NPDC006197
CGGCCGTCGCCGGGGTCGTCGGCCTCGGCGGCCTCGCGGCGACCACCCTGGACGACCGGCCCGCCGGGCCCGCCACGACCCTGCCCGCGCCCGGCGTCGCCCCGTCCGGAGCGGGCCCGTGACTCGCTCTCGGTCCTGACGTCCTCGGTGAGCAGCTCCATGAGGTGCCCGCCGCCCTCCTGGAGGGCCTCGTCCGTGATCTCGTCGACGCCGTGGCGGGGGTCGAGGCGGAAGACCTTGCCGCCGGTGACCTCGTCGAGGAGGGCGAGCGCGGTGGCCTTGCGACCGCTGCCGGGCTCTCCGCAGAGGACGAGGACCCGGCTGTCGCGGAGCCGTTCCTTCATCCGCTGGTAGCCGGTGATCTCGCAGTACACCTGGGCGAGGTGGGCGAGCGTCTCGGGCGGGACGGGTCCCCGGACGAAGCGCGAGGAGTCGCCGGAGCCGTACACGGAGAAGAACTGGTTGCCCTCGAAGAAGGTGCCGTCGCCCTGGATGCTGGTGTGGCGGTCGCCCGCGCCGCTCGCCCAGGTACGGAGGGCGCGGCGTGCCGTGGCGGCGCCGCCGGTGTCGCCGCCGGCGAGCGGGCCACGGTCGGCGGCGGCGAAGACGTTCACCTCGCGCGGCTGCTCACCGGCGCCGTCGCCCCGCTCGCCGTCCCGGTCACCACGACCGCCGCGGTCCCCCCGGTCGCCCCGGTCGCCGCGACCGCCGCGGCCCCCTCGCTCGCCCCGGTCGCCGCCCCGGTCGTGCGCGTCCGCCCGGTCGCCCCGGCCGCCGCCGTCGCCCCGGTCGTCCCGGGCTGGGCCGGAGTCCGGGGCGTCGGCCCCCGCCCCCGCCTCGTCCTGGTCGCTCACTCCGGCTCACCCGCCCCCGCCGCCGTGCCCTTGCGGATGCCCGTGAAGTCGCCGTGGAACGTGTTGCCGTGGACGTCGACCACGTCTCCCCCGACGTGGTACGTACGGCTCCCGCCTCCGGTCCGGGGCGTTGGGCCGTCCCCCCGCGACGGCCCAATCCTTGGCGGATGAGCAGCGACGACTACCTGCAGGCCTGCGGCACGTTGTCGCCGGAGAACGTGACAATCCTGACGGGAA
>NZ_JBEXSZ010000305.1:0-1067 GCF_040613865.1 Streptomyces sp. NPDC006197
GGATTTGCCTATCACACGTCCTACACCCTTACCCCGGGACAACCACCGCCCGGGCTGGACTACCTTCCTGCGTCACCCCATCGCTTACCTACTACAAGTCTGGTTCGTCGGCTCCACCACTCCCCTTTGCCCGAAGGCTCCGGGGCGGCTTCACGGACTTAGCATCGCCTGATTCGATATTGGGCGTTTCAAAGCGGGTACCGGAATATCAACCGGTTGTCCATCGACTACGCCTGTCGGCCTCGCCTTAGGTCCCGACTTACCCTGGGCAGATCAGCTTGACCCAGGAACCCTTAGTCAATCGGCGCACACGTTTCTCACGTGTGTATCGCTACTCATGCCTGCATTCTCACTCGTGAACCGTCCACAACTCGCTTCCGCGGCTGCTTCACCCGGCACACGACGCTCCCCTACCCATCACAGCACCCGTTGGGGCTATATGCTGCAATGACACGACTTCGGCGGTACGCTTGAGCCCCGCTACATTGTCGGCGCGGAATCACTTGACCAGTGAGCTATTACGCACTCTTTCAAGGGTGGCTGCTTCTAAGCCAACCTCCTGGTTGTCTCTGCGACTCCACATCCTTTCCCACTTAGCGTACGCTTAGGGGCCTTAGTCGATGCTCTGGGCTGTTTCCCTCTCGACCATGGAGCTTATCCCCCACAGTCTCACTGCCGCGCTCTCACTTACCGGCATTCGGAGTTTGGCTAAGGTCAGTAACCCGGTAGGGCCCATCGCCTATCCAGTGCTCTACCTCCGGCAAGAAACACGCGACGCTGCACCTAAATGCATTTCGGGGAGAACCAGCTATCACGGAGTTTGATTGGCCTTTCACCCCTAACCACAGGTCATCCCCCAGGTTTTCAACCCTGGTGGGTTCGGTCCTCCACGAAGTCTTACCTCCGCTTCAACCTGCCCATGGCTAGATCACTCCGCTTCGGGTCTTGAGCGTGCTACTGGATCGCCCTGTTCGGACTCGCTTTCGCTACGGCTTCCCCACACGGGTTAACCTCGCAACACACCGCAAACTCGCAGGCTCATTCTTCAAAAGGCACGCAGTCACGAG
>NZ_JBEXSZ010000306.1:0-1027 GCF_040613865.1 Streptomyces sp. NPDC006197
TGCTCAACCAGCTCGTGCGGGACATCGAGCATGGCAGGATACGGAACCACCAGGGCCCCTTCGGTCGCCAGCGTGTTGAGTGAGATCACCACGCCAACGACGAGGGGCTCTGTCTCGTCACCACACCTGCTGACCAGCCCATTTCACCCTCCAGCACAGGATGAAAGAGGCTCAGTACCAACGGCGCCGAGTTCGACGTCGACGAGTGCGACATGGCCGAAGACATGGACGTCAGGTAAGCAGATGACCTCGTACTCACCTGAGCGAATGAGTCGCACTCCGACGGCTTGACAACAGCATTAGGAAGCCAGGGCCGTGCGCGCGCCGTGCAGGGCGTCGTCGAGGGTGTCGGCGGTGCGGTCGTGGCCGGTGAATCCGCTCGCCTCGTCCGGGTCGATGCTCCATCCCCAGCCGGTCTCGGGGTGCCCGTCGACGACCAGGGTGTGGCCTTCCAGGACGACGGTGAGGGAGACGTTCCCGCCGGGGAGGGTGACGGTCTTGATCGCGGCTCCGGGGCCGAGGATGTGGGCGGCGGCGGAGCGGGCCTCGTCTGCGCTGGTCATGGGGTTCTCCTCGTGGGGGACGGTCAGGGCGATGGTGCGGTCGTCGGGGTCGGTCAGAACCTGCCGGCCTGGGGTGGCGCCGGTGCCGACGGGCGCGGTCAGGCCGAGCCGCAGGTAGCCGGGGCCGGGCGGCCGGGTACAACTCTAGGACGACGCCGTGCTGCTCGCGTATGAGCGGATCGCCCCCGCCCGTCGCCGGCCGCCCGGGCCGACCCCGCCGACGCCGCAGGCTCTGCTCGGTGACAAAGGCGACGCCTCAAAAGGGCTGCCGCTCCATGATCGAAGAAGCTCTCATGGCGGCAATGTCCATCGGAGAGTGTGTTGCCGACATGTGACATTCTGCTGGAACCGAGTTTGCCGCAGCCCCGCCGCCGGTATTCAGGTGGAGGCTGCGTTCCTCAGATGGTCGCGGTCGGCAAGGGCAACACCATGTCCCGGGAGGCGATGCACTCCCAGCTGCGCGG